>PNJE01000116.1 GCA_002877915.1 Candidatus Aminicenantota bacterium | reverse complement strand
TCCTTTCGGAGCTATTTTATCCCATCTATTGACCCATTAAAATGTCGAATGAACCATTTTTTATTTTTATTATACATTTTATTTCTGCTTTTTTGATATTTTAAAAATTTTATTTTCAATAATCTTTTTTCCCTTTTAAGATTTCTCAGCCTGGATAATATTCATAGACCCAAGGCTAATTGCCATCTAAGCTAATTTTTCTATTGACCATTTTTTCACTAAGTTGAGCACTGATTCCTAAACAAATTAACTAATTATATTTACTTGATAAATAGTATCTATCAACCGCAGATCTTTCAAGGTGACCGCCCGGCCTTTTTTTTATCACCAAATTTCTGGATAGCCAAAAAATAGTCTATCCAATTTAACCAGCCAGAAAAGGCAAACAAATAATTTCAGTCAATCATTAAGTTTTATTTGGCCTTCTGATTTTATTTTTTTCTGATAGTTAAACTCAAGCGAGCATTTCTCGGCGGGCATTTTTTCTATTTATTTAGGCCAGTTAATCTGTTATTATTTTAGAAAAGGTAAACCATGGGGAAAAATTTTTCGTATAAATTAAAAAGGAGATTTTTATGAAAACATCATCCGAAAGGCTCTGGTTTTCTATCCTTCTTCTGGCTATGATTTTTTACTTATTTAGTTGCACTCCACAAGCCAGGATTCCGGTAGCCGGCTCAGCTAGCGGTCGAGATATGCTAACGCTTATTCCCGCTGATTCTTCTGCTTTCCTGGTTCTCGACTGGAATAGGCTCATGGGCCTTAGCCTGATTCAAAAGACGATAGAAGAACAACCTGATTTTAATACTTACCAGAAAAAATTTGAGAATTTTGAGCTTAATCCCAAGAAAGATGTATTCTTTCTCGCCCCGGTAGTAGCTGGACAGATAAAAGACCTGCCTAAGGATCTGGCCCTTCTGGTAAATCTTAAATACCAAAAAGATAAGCTTATTCCACCTGATTCTGGAAAAGGCTCCAGCTTATTAAATTACCAGGGCATCCCCTATTTACCCTTTGTCGAGATAGAAGGACAACCGGTAATCTGCCTGGCTTTCCTTGACCAGTCTAATCTGGCGATTGGTTCTGAAAAAGCGGTCAAAAAAATTATTGACGTATACACCAAAAAAATTCCTAATATCCTTGAGGACAAGAATTCCCGTCCCTACCTAAAAGATATAGATTTTAAGGCGTTAAATTTTGGCCTTTTCCAGTTTCCGCAAGATTGGTGGGCCAAGGAAATCTCTAAGAACCCCTCTCTTAAGCCCTGGGAAAATGTTACCCATATTTCTTCTTTTTCCGATTATCGAAACGGTTCCTATTGGCTGGAGATAAAAATTTATGCCCGGGATAAAGGACAGCATCAAAAGATAGCCGAAATGCTCACGGGCATAAAAGCTCTTGGCCTGGGAATGGCTGGCCAGGCCCCTGTACTGGGTGAGGTTTTGAATTCCTTAGAGATTACCTCCTCTGACCGTTATGTAAAAGTTTCCCTCAGCCTTAAAGAAGAAACCTTGCTAAAAATCAAAAATACCTTAAAAGAAAAAGCTGGTGATTTTTTCCCCAAGCAGGAAAAAGAAAAGACCAACCCGGCAATTGGAAAACCTGAAAAGAAAATTAGCTAATTGACTCTCCCGAAGCTAATCTTCAAAAAGATATTCCTTATAAGAAAAAATAAGGGCAGCCAGGGCTAAAAAAACAATCACTATGAGCAGTAGCATCAGAATGGCAATTAGCGGCTTGGTCGGTTCCAGCCGAATAAAAAGAAATCCTAACTTTCCACTGGCGGTAGTGTATTGGGGCAATATTGATTTTAGATAATGGGCAATCGACAATTTCTGAGTGCTTCCTGGAAAATACTGAATGATACTTTCCCAGCCAAAGCCAAAAGCTAATCCTACCAGGATCGGTTTTTTCAACCAGGTCCCCAGAAAAGTAAAAAAGGATAGATAAGCCGCCAGCCCGAGAAACAGCACTGCTGAATAACGAACTACGGTTCCCAAGTCAGCCAGGTGAAAATCCTGGTCTAAATTTAGAATCAGATAGGAAATAACCACGGCTGAAACCAGCATAATGGAAGTTAAGCTTAGATAAGCTAAATACTTTCCAACGATAATCGCGGCCTGCGACACCGGCCGAGAAGAAAGATAAGGCCAGGTTTTCCCCTCCAGTTCTTCTGAGACAATTGAGCTGCCATAAAAAAGGGCCAGAATGATAATCAAGAATTGTAGAAAAAAAGTCATCAAGATATTTTGAAAAACTACCTGGCTGGTCTCTGTCCAGTTACCGGCTAAGCGGTAAGCTCGGATAATCAGAGCCAGTACCACAGAAGCCCAACTCAGCAGATAAAACACCTTCGTCCGAGGAGATTTCTTCCTGAGAAAAAAGTAAAAAGAAAAAATTCTGCCAGTTTCTTTTTGCATTTTATTTTCCCACCAGATAATCAAAGACCGCTTGGAGATTATCGTCAGGTGAAGTAATCTCTTCAATGATCAGCGATAATTCCAAGATCAGCTCATTCAGGCGGCTAAAAAAATGGTCTCGGTGATGGGTTTCAAATATTACCGCCTGTTCTGACGGCCGGAAAGAAATGTCTAAAATATAATCTTCGCCCGCCAAAATTCTGGCCAATTCTCTAAATTGAGGTGATTTTATCCTGATCATATGAGGATGGGTATCGATTAATTCGCGAATGAAATAAATATCTCCCCGGGCCAGAATCTTACCCTGATGGATAAGGATGATTTCTGAAGTCAAGGCTTCAACCTCAGGCAGTACATGGCTGGAAACCAGAATTGTTTTCCCTTGACCTTTTAATTCCTTGATTAACTTGATTATCCGGCGTTTGCTCAGGGGATCAAGACCGCTGAGCGGCTCATCTAAGATCAGAATCTCAGGATCATGGGCCAGGGCCTGGGCTATTTTCACCCGTTGCCTCATCCCGCGACTGTAGCTTTTGATTTTTCTATTTTTAACTTCAGTAAGTTCAACGGCTTCCAGGGCCCTTTCCGCTCTTTTTTGGCATTCGGCCTGGCTAAAGCCATAGAGGGACAACAAGCCAGAAAGGAATTCAAACCCGCTAAGCTCTTCATAAAAGGCATCGACTTCCGGGCAGAATCCTAAGCGGCGAAAGATATGACGGTTATTCCAGACCTTTTCTCCAAAAATCCTGACCTCGCCAATATTAGGCTTTAGCTGCCCGGTGACAATTTTCATCAAGGTTGATTTCCCCGCTCCATTTGGGCCGAGAAGAGCAGTAACCCCGGCCTGGACTTCCAGGTTCACTTCGCTTATCCCGAGAACATGGCCATACCAGCGGGATAAATTTATCGCCTCAATGACTGCCGTCACCTGATCACCTCCACTCCCCTTACCTTACGATTGATAGCGACGTAGGCCAAAATAGAAAAAAGGCTTAAAGTTAATAAAGAAAGATACCAGGGATAATCATAAGGTGGCTTAAGTAGAAAAAAAGCCGCTCCTACCTGACCGAGATTTGCCTTAATTGAAAGAAGAGAGGAATACGGAGAGCGAAAAATTCCTTTTAAGATGGCTCCGAGGATATCGGAAAAGATATAGATCGACCACATAATGGCGATAGCATAATTACGGTTGTTGCTGAGCGAAGAACAGAAAAGTACAAAAATGGCAAAAAATAACATCAGGAAGGCAGAGTAAAAAATTATTGACAGAAGGAGCCAGGGATAGTTCAGGAAAAAATTAAAGCTTCCAGAAAAAAGCAGTTTCAAGATAAGCAACAGAATGCCCGGGACCAAGGTCAATACCCCAACGAAAAACATTACCACTCCGGCTTTACCAAAAAGATAATCTAACTTAGTTAGCGGGCGGGAAAAATATAGCTGAACAGCTTTATGCTTAAAATCATCAGCCATTAATCCGGCTCCGCCCAGAGACATAAGCAATAAGATCATAAAATAGATAATGTCCAGCGTCAGATAAGATTTAAAGAAATTAGGATTAACCTGAAGAGTTTTTTCGGCTCCTTGAGCCATAAATTTAAAATCTTCCAATCTCTCAGATACATATACCCCGACTCCATAAACCACCGCCGGAACAAAGGAAAAAGCAAAAAGCAATTTAAAACGGCGTCGTTCGAAGGCCAGTTTTATCCCCGTCCTGATAATCGGCCAGAAAGCCCGGGGCTTTTCTTTTAATCTACCTTCCCAATGATGATAACCCTTTTCTCTTATGGTGGCCATCAATCAACCCCTACTACCCGGGCAAACAAATCCTCCAGCGAGCTTTGACTCCGGATAAACTGCCGAATCTGAAGCCGGTTCCGGGCGGCCGCTCGGAAAATTTCCAGGGAGTTAAAATCGGGTGGGGTATAAATCTTAACCAAACGGTCCTCGGTCTCTTCAATTCGGCATCCCCTGGCGGCCAGTTCCTGCCGGAAAGGCTCTATCTCCCCTTTAACTTTAAGCTCATATAACTGATAATTAATCATTCTTAAATCCTCAATTCGGCCACTGGCGGCAATTTGACCCTGATTAATTATGATCACCTGGTCACAGATAAGTTCAATATCAGCCAGAATATGCGAACAGATTAAAACGCTGATTTCCTGGCTGGAAGCTATTTCCCCAATTAACTCCAGAATTTCTTGGCGGCCAGTGGGATCCAGATTAGAGGTTGGTTCATCCAGAAAGAGAATCTTGGGGTCATGGACCAAAGCCTGGGCTAATTTCAGGCGCTGTCTCATTCCAGCCGAATAAGTATCAATCAGGCGGTAACGCGATTCTCCCAAGCCAACATAAAAAAGAACTTCATGAGCCCGCTTGATAGCTTCTTGCCGGGGTAGACCAGATAGTTCCCCCAGATAAGAAGTAAAGGTAACTGCGTCCATTCCGGGAATATAACATTCATCTTCAGGCATATAGCCAACCTGCTGTCTGATCAATTTCTGTTCGGTTCTTAAATCATAGCCGAGAATTTGCCCCTCACCTTCATCTGGCGGCAGGAAGCCCAGCATAACTTTAAGAAGGGTGCTTTTCCCGGCCCCATTAGGTCCAAGAAGGCCAGTGGCTCCTTTATTCAGCGAAAGAGAAACTCCTCTCAAGGCTTTAACCTGGCCATAAGAAAAATGAATATTTTTCAGCTCAACACTCATTAGATAAAATCCAAATCCTTTAAAGCTTTATACGAATAACCCACGGCTTAAGTTCATTTTTGCTTATTTTAGCATTTTTCTCTTTAAATAGTATCCTTAATATCTAAAGGCTCTATTTATATGATGATCAAACTCCTTTTCCCATCATTACCCGCCATTTTCCGGGAATCAGATTTAATTTAGGTGCAGCCAGGACTTCGGTTAGAAAATATAAGCCAGAAAATAGGAAAGAAAAGAATTATTATTCTGAGAAGCCAGAACGAACCTTTAAGGTCAGGTATTCCTAAAAAATAATTTAATCGAATTTTTTTTAATTTCACCGCATTTCAATATCAATAATTGACCAAATGACCCCCCGCTAATCCAGCTTCGAGAGTCCTATTCAATTATGAAAGATAGCCTGTTTCTCCTAAAAAAGAAAAAACCTCAATTCATAAATCATCCAACAATTAGCCTTATACTCGATCCCCCTTTTATCATAATTTTGCCTGGAAATTTTTATTTGCTTATAATGTTAAAAAGAAGTAATTAATGGAGACAGGAGGAAAGATGGAAAGAAAAAAAATCAGCCAATTGATAGTCCTGGTTATGATGATTGGCCTAATTTTCTCTTTGGCTTTTTCTATTGAAAAAAGGGCTATTAGCTTTGATGATTTCATCAAAATAAAAAGAGTTTCCGACCCCCAAATCTCACCCGATGGCCAGAAGATAGCCTTCGTTATAACCACTATGGATCTGCAAGCTAACCGCGGAAACAGCGACATCTGGTTAGTCCCAGCCGCCGGAGGAAAACCAACCTGCCTGGTGTCAAGTGCCCAGGCTGATTTCTTTCCCCGCTGGTCTCCCGATGGAAAAACCATAGCTTTTATTTCAACCAGAAGTGGTTCTGCTCAAGTATGGCTGATTCCAGCTACCGGTGGAGAAGTTAGGAAATTAACTGATTTTCCGGGAGGGGTAAATTCTTTTGCCTGGTCTCCAAGCGGCCATTTTCTGTTAATCACCAGCGCTGTTTTCCCCGAAACGCCTGACCTTGAGGCCAACCGGAAAAAATTTGAAGAACAGGAAAAATCCAGGGTGAAAGCCAGAATTTATGACCACCTTCTCTTCCGCCACTGGAATACCTGGTTTGATGGCACCAGAAGCCACCTGTTCCTTTATCCCGTTGAAAATCAAAAGCCGGTCGACCTGACTCCAGGTGATTATGATACTCCCCCAATCGCCTTGGGCGGAAAGCTCGACTTCTGTATTTCTCCCGATGAAAAAGAAATTGCTTTTGTCCGCAATACAGATCCAGAATTTAAATTATCTCTTGGTACTAATAATGATATTTTCTTGACCACTCCGGAGGCTAAAAATATAGAAAAATTCACCACCAACCCGGCAAATGACATTGATCCCCAGTATTCGCCTGACGGCCATTACTTAGCTTATCGGGCAACCACCAGGCCAGGCTTTGAAGCCGACAAGCTCGATCTCATCCTCTATGATCGCCAGAAAAAAACCTTGAATCGAGTGACTGAAAAAATGGATTATTCGGTTGGTGAATTTATTTGGTCACCTGACAGCCGGGCTATCTATTTTTTATCTGAAGAAAGTGCCCGGACAGCTCTTTTTAAATTAACTCTTTCTACCGGAAAAATAGAAAGAATTTTAAATGGTCGCTGTCTGAGTAACCTTCAAATCTCTCCTGACGGCCAAACTATTTTTATGTTAATTCAATCAATTAACCAACCCAATGAAATTTATGCTTTTAACCTAAAGACCCGAAACTTAGAAAAACTTACTGAGGTGAATGCTGAATTGTTAGCTAACCTGAAAATGAATCCAGTCGAAGATTTCTGGTTCGAATCAGAAGGCGATCGGGTGCACGGGCTGCTGCTTAAACCGCCCTTTTTTGACCTCAATCAAAAATATCCCCTGGTTATGTTAATCCACGGAGGACCCCAAAGCGCCTGGTTAGATGAATTTCATTATCGCTGGAATGCTCAGATGTTTGCCGCCTCTGGCTATGTTGTCGCTATGGTAAATTTCCACGGCAGCACCGGTTATGGCCAGGCCTTTACCGATTCCATCAGCGGAGATTGGGGTGGAAAACCTTACCGGGACATTATCAAAGCGGTTGATTATTTAGCTACCCACTATAAATTCATAGATAAAAGTAAATTGGGAGCAGCGGGAGCTTCCTATGGTGGCTATATGATTGACTGGATAGAAAGTCAGGCCAGTATATTTAATTGTTTGGTCAGTCATTCAGGAGTGTTTGATTTTCGTTCTGAATACGGAGCTACGGATGAGCTCTGGTTTCCAGAATGGGAATACCGGGGGACACCCTGGACCAACCCTGAAATGTATCAGAAATTTTCACCCAGCTCTTACGTTCAAAATTTTAAGACTCCGTGTTTAGTCATTCACAGCGCCAATGATTTTCGCGTCCCCTTAGAACAAGGACTGCAGTTCTTCACTTCACTGCAGAGAATGGGGGTTCCTTCCAGATTCCTTTATTTTCCTGACGAGGACCATTTCGTGCAGAAACCTCTGAATGCTCAACTGTGGTGGAAGACAGTTTTAGACTGGCTGGCGACCTACTTAAAACCCAAGCCTAATCCCTGAGGTTAAAAATCAGGAGTTTTAAAAGCCAGAAGATTTAAAAGAATAATTCCAGAAAAGCCAGGGGGTCAACTCGGGCTTCGTTGATTTTAATAGCCCAGTGAAGATGAGGGCCAGTAGAAAGCCCGGTCGAGCCGGCTAATCCGATCACCTGTCCTTTAGAAACCAGGTTGCCCCTCTTGACAACTATTTTTGACAAATGGCAATAGGTACTGTAAAGCCCGAGTCCGTGGTCTATTATGACTGTCTTCCCAGAAAAATAAAGGTTAGAAGCCAATACTACCCGCCCGGAGTTAGCTGCTTCAATTGGAGTTCCGGCGGCTACCGCTATATCCACCCCGGAATGAACCGAGCGGGGAACCTGGTTATAAATTCGCTGCTGGCCGAAATTAGGAAAAAGTTTTCCTTGGCAGGGTAAGATAAATGACCCATCAGCCAACCATTTAGGAGTAATCTGATTATAGATGAATGATAGAATTTCTGCCTCTCTTTTAATTCTTTCCTGGACTTCGGGCGGTGGAGTGACATATTTCTGATCCACGGTGAGCTTTTTTATGGGAAAAATTCGCCGCTTTACTTCCAGGGGAAAATTTATTTTTTCTTTTTCCTGTCCGTTTTCCCTGAGAATTATTTCCAGCGGCTGGAGACCGGGCCTAAGACCCAAGTCTAATCCCAAGATCAAAAATTGGGGTTTCTCCGGTTCATTCTTGAGCTGATAAAAATGGGTTAAAAAAGAAATCTCGGCCTCTGGTGATTTCTTTACTGACCAGACCAGGATTAGCGGCTCTCCTGGTTGCAGATCTCGGAACCTTAGCTCAAAAATATCTCCGTTAGCGCTTCTGATTTCTTCTTTTTCAACCGTAGCGGAGGCCAAGATCATTTGGCTGGCGTTTAAAAATAGGGCGAGAAAAATAATTATGAAAACCGCCGTCAGCCTTCCAAACGAGGTTTTTATGGTCTCTATTTCTTTTTCAGATTCGGCCTGGCGCATTTTCAAGCTTTCAATTTTTTTCTATTTTAGATTAATCCATTTTGGATTTCATTCTTTAATATTTTCCCGGGAAGTTCGCCGGTAATTTTATTATTATCGACCACTACCCGGCCATTGACTATCACGTAAGGCAGACCCTCAGGATACTGGTGGGGAGAGGACCAGGTAGCTTTATCTTCAAGGTGCTCGAAATCAAAAAGAACCAGGTCGGCCGCAAAGCCCGGTTTTATTTTTCCCCTATTTTTAAGCCTAAATTTTTCAGCTGGAAATGCGGTCATTTTCCTGATCATCTGCTCGAGAGGCATAATTGACTGTTTCCTGACATATTCGGCTATCGCCCGAGGAAAAGAGCCATAATAACGCGGGTGCGGTTTTCCCTTCGCCAGAATCCCGGTGGTAGAAGCCAGCTCACTATCGGTGCAAATACTGGTCAGCGGATGGCGCAAAATTTTTATCAAATTATCTTCGCTCATGGCAAAACAGACCATCGAAACCTGTCCTTTTTCTTCCAGAAGGAGGTCTCTAATAAAAGCGAAAGGCTCCTTGTTTTCCAATTTAGAGGCCTGTTCTATGTTCAGCCCTTCCAGGCGTCGATTTTTTTCTGTCCGAACCGAAGCTATTAAGACCTTATCCCAGGAGCCAATATTATTTTCGGCCTGGTAAATAGCTTCTTTAAGCTTTGGTTGTAATTCCGGCGAACGCAAGCGATTTAAGAAATCTTCGGTCTGGCCTTCTCTGACCCACAGGGGAAAAAAAACACTTAGCCCAGTAGAAAAGGCAGTATAGGGATAGACATCAGCAGCTATTTTTATACCCCGGGCAGCCGCCTGATCAATTTTTTCAAGCAGGGCCCCAATTTTATTCCAGTTTCGAGGATAACCGACTTTAAGATGCGAAATTTCCAGGCTTACGCCGGCTCTTTCAGCAATGGTGATCGCCTCATCCACCGCTTCCAGAACGCCATCCTGTTCATCCCGCATATGAGTAGCATAGATTCCATTAAATGGCCGAATGGTCTGGACTAATTCAATCAATTCTTCAGTTGAAGCAAAGCTTCCCGGGGCATACTCCAGCCCGGTGGAGAGGCCCACAGCTCCCTGAGCCATACTGTCAGTTAGCAGTGATTTCATCTTATTCATTTCCAATAAAGTCGGTCGACGATTATTATAGCCAACGACCACCGCCCGGATAGTTCCCTGGCCAACCAGAGTAGCAAAATTAAGAGCTATCGGCTGGTGTCCTAATTTATTAAAAAAACCTTTTAAATCCTGCCAGTCTATCTCCAGTCCCAGTTCTTCTTTCAGATTTTTATTTTCTTCAGATAGCATCTGCTCCGTCAGGGGAAAACGCGAAGAACCACAATTTCCTCCGACTACCGTGGTAATCCCCTGGCGGATAAGGCTGTCGCCGGTTGGACAGACCAGAAGTTCAACGTCGGTATGATTATGGACATCTATAAAACCAGGAGCTAAATATAACCCCTCGGCCTCAATTATTCGACCAGCTTGTTTATTTCCTATTTCACCGATTGATTTTATAGATTTTCCTTTTATCCCAACATCAGCCAGAAAAGGCTTCTGGCCAGTGCCATCGACCACCCAGGCTCGCCGAATCAACAGATCAAATTCATTTTCCGTCCGCTTTATCCCAGGTATATAAATCAGAGAAGCAGCCCCCAAGCTCCCTTTCCCAATTTTTTGCAAAAACTCTCTTCGGTTCATATTTTCAGCTTTCATTTATTTACTCCATTTTTCAAAATAATAAATTCGAATCTATTTATCAAGCTTAAAATTAGCGGCTATTGAAAAAGGAAAATTTAAGAATAGAATAAAATTATGAAATTTCCGCCCACCAGAAACCTAAAAGCAGGCTTTATCCCGGGTCGCTTTCTCTCAGTAATTCTTTTTTTCTTATTAATCGAGATCGCGCTTTTTTCTAAGCCGCTTTCCATTCAGGCTCAGGCTAAAACAGATCAAAACAGTAAAGAAAATCTTCCCCAGCACCTAAATGTTTATTTCCTAAAACATTTAATCAAAAACACCAAAGATACAATCTTATCCCCAGCCCACTGGGATAAAGACGATTGGCTTTCAGCGGCTATAGCTACTGCCTCTACCCTGGCCTTCCTTCCTGTCGATAATTCAATTCATCATTGGGCTGAAGATGAATCTTCCTCCGCCGGTCATTCTGTGGCTAAGGTTTTTTCTGGGGCAGGAAGCCCGGCTATGTTGCTCGGCCTTATATCCACCGGGTATATTTACGGAGAAATATTCAAGCAGACAAATACCAGAGAGACTTTTCTCTTGGCCGGAGAAAGTTTGCTAATAGCTGAAATTTTTGTTCAGGTAGGCAAAATGGGTATCGGGCGGGCTCGTCCCTATACTGGAGAAGGAGCTTTTAGCTTCCATCCATTTACCACTCAGGGAAAATGGCAATCTTTTCCTTCAGGGCATGCTACGGCCGCCTGGGCCCTGGCCTCTTGCTTAGCTGCTCGGACTGATTCTAATTTACTTCGAATTTCAATTTATTCGCTGGCTACCGGAATTTCCTTATCTCGAATAATTCTTGATAAGCATTTCGCTTCGGATGTTCTGGCTGGAAGTATTTTGGGCTTTTTCATAGGCAAAAAAATAGGCCAGCCTTTAAAAAAGCTAAAAAATAAGCCTGAATTAAATTTCATTGCCGGCCGCGGAATTATTGCTTTTAGTTTAAATTATAGCTATTAGGCAAATAATTTAAACTTATTGTAAATAGCCATTTTCTTGCCAAGCTCTGGATTTTATGCTATTTTATTAAGCTATTTTTAATCCGGACGGAGGAAATTAGATGGCTGAGGGTTCAGCTGAAAAAAACAAAAAACGTCGCAAAATCAATAGGTTGAAATTAGCAGAAATTGAAGCTCAGCTCGAAGAAGCAAAAAAGACTCAGGGCGGGTGGCACTCCCGTTACACTTATCATCTTATGAGTCGGAAAAAGGCACTAACTGGCCAAAATTAAAAGCCTTTTATTCATTTCCTTTTTAAAAATTAAAGATTTTACTTTTAAATTTATTTCTGGTATTATCATTAAGAAAATAAGGAGTTTAAAGCGTGTTAACTAAGGAATTAAAGTCAAAGATTATTCAAGAGAATCAGATTAATCCGGCTGATTCTGGATCGCCTGAAATCCAGGTAGCCCTGCTGACTGAAAGAATTAACCAGCTCATTAACCATTTTCAGGTTCACAAAAAGGATTTCCACTCCCGCCGTGGCCTGATGAAACTGGTAGGACAGAGAAAAAGGATTCTGGAATACCTTAAAAAAACAGATAAAACCCGTTATGAAAACTTGATTCATAAATTGAATCTGAGAAAATAGGCTGTAAGCTGCCATTTTAAAATCGAGTTAAAAAATGCCAAATATAATTAATTTAGAAATAGGTGGTCGTAATCTCTCAATTGAAATCGGCAAGGTGGGTAAACAGGCTGATGGCTCAGCCTTTGTCCGCTATGGCGATACCATCATGCTGGTTACTGCTACTTGCAAAAAAGAACTTTCTGGGGAAAAAAACTTTCTGCCGCTGATCGTTGATTATCGAGAAAATACCTATGCCGCCGGCAAAATTCCGGGCGGTTTCTTCAAGCGCGAGGGTAAACCTTCAGAAAGAGAAATCTTAGTGGCGCGGTTAATAGACCGACCGATAAGGCCTCTCTTCCCTGAAGGATATTTCCACGATACCCAGATTGTGGCTCTTCTGCTCTCAGCTGACCTGGAGAATGAGCCGGATACCCTCGGGATTATAGGAGCCTCAACAGCCCTCTATTTTTCTGAAATTCCCTTTACCACCCCGGTGGGGGCGGTAAAAGTCGGCTTAATTAATGACCAATTCATCATTAACCCGACAGCTTCCCAGCTGGAAAAATCTACGCTAAATATGGTCGTGACTGGAAATGAAGATGGGATTTGCATGATCGAAGCCGGGGCCAACGAAGTGGAAGAAGAAAAAATCATGGAAGGCTTGATTCTGGCCCAGGAAGAAATAAAAAAGATCGTGGCCGCCCAGAAGGAACTTTTCCACCAGCTGAACATAAAGAAGATGGAAGTTGAAGCCAAGAAGCCAGACCCGGAAAAAGTAAAGAAAATTGAAAACGAAATAAGCAATGAGCTTCTCCAGGCCATCCAAATAAAGCAGAAAAAAGCCAGTGAGAAAGCCAGTGAAGAGATTTTGAACCGTCTTCTGAGCCAGATTCCAAAAGAAAATACCGAAGAAATTAATGAAATTAAGGACATCTTTTATAACTTGCAGAAAAAGCTCGTTCGAGACCTGGTTCTAAACCAAGGAAAAAGAGCTGATGGCCGGGCTTTTGATGAACTGAGACCGATTTCCATTGAAGTTGGCCTCCTTCCGCGAACCCATGGTTCGGCTCTTTTTACCAGAGGTGAAACCCAGAGCCTGGCTACGGTGACGCTCGGAACTTTTGAAGATGTTCAAAGGCTAGATGGCTTAGGAGAAGAGGCCGAAAAAAGATTTATGCTTCACTACAATTTCCCTCCCTTCAGTGTGGGCGAAGTTTCTTTTATGAGAGCACCGGGCCGCAGAGAAATAGGCCATGGAGCTTTAGCAGAAAAAGGGATTCTTCCCGCCATCCCTGATGAAGAAACGTTTCCTTACACCATTCGGATAGTTTCTGACATTCTTGAGTCCAATGGCTCATCATCCATGGCTACAGTTTGCGGTGGGGTACTGGCTTTAATGGATGCTGGAGTTCCTTTAAAGATGATAGTGGCCGGAATAGCCACCGGTCTGGTTAAAGAAGGCGAACGTTATGCTATCCTCACCGATATCGCCGGCTTGGAAGACCATTACGGAGATATGGATTTTAAAATAACTGGTTCAGAAAAGGGCGTTACCGCCATTCAATTAGATCTTAAGATTCCCTACTTAACTCCCCAAATTATCCGAGAAGCTTTCCTTCAGTCGAGGCAAGCCAGACTTAAGGTTCTGGAAAAAATGAAAGAGGCTCTGCCAGCTCCCCGGCCAGAGTTATCGCCTTATGCTCCCAGGATTATCACCTTGTTTATAAATCCAGAGAAGGTGGCTGACGTTATTGGACCAGCCGGTAAAATGATCAAAAAAATAGTAGCTCAAACCGGAGCAAAAATAGACATAGAAGAGACCGGCAAAGTGACGATTGCTTCCACTGACATGGAGTCAGCCGAAAAAGCTCGCCAGATGATTAGAGAAATTACAGTCGAGGTAGAATTAGGTCAAGTTTACACCGGCAAAGTTGTCCGCCTGGAAGAATATGGAGCCTTTGTAGAAATTTTGCCCAACGTTGTGGGATTGCTTCATATTTCTGAAGTAGCTCCCTATCGGGTCAGAAATATCAAAGATGAAATTTCCTTAGGTCAAACCATTACGGTTAAAGTGATTGATATCGATGCAGAAAATAACAGGATAAGGCTTAGCAAAAAGGCTCTGGAAGAAGGAGATAAGGGCCGGCAGACTGAAACTTCTGGCCGCAATCACAGCCACTCCTCCGAATGTCGCCCTCATAATTATTCTAACTCCCGTTCCCGAAACGACCGGAATCGCTTTTAAAAGAATAATATAATGAGGAGAAAATCTACAGTTTTTTCCTCGAATTCAGCTAATCGAGCTCAGGGGTTTACTCTTTTAGAGATGGTCGTCACCTTAGCCATCCTGGCCATCCTGACTTCAGTGGCCATTCCCATCATTACCACTTCAGTTAAAAGAGAAAAAGAAGCTGAGTTGCGGGAAAACCTGCGCCTGATTAGGGAAGCTATTGACCAATATAAAAAGCTGGCCGATGAAAAAAAAATTAAAGTTGAGCCTGATTCCTATGGTTATCCACCCGATCTGGAAACGCTGGTCAAGGGAGTCGAAGTAGAAGAAGAAATAACCGATCCCTCTGGGAAAAAATCTGTCAAAAAGGTCCTGGTAAGATTTCTTCGTCGAATTCCCCGCGATCCAATGACTGATTCTTATGAATGGGGCCTCCGATCCTATCAGGATGATCCCGACTCCGATAACTGGGGTGGTCAGAATGTTTATGATGTCTATACCAAGAGTCAGGCTAAGGCTTTAGATGGAAGTAAGTATCATGATTGGTAAGAGAAAATGATTAGAATTGGGAGCCTGATTAAAAAAAAGGCAGGGTTTACTTTAATTGAAATATTAATTGTTTTAAGCATTATAGGCATTTTACTGGGCCTGGCGGTGCCTCAATATCAGATGTCAGTTAAGAGAGCCAGGGAAGCTGTCCTCAAAGAAAACCTTTTTATTTTACGCAAAATGATTGATCAATATTATCAGGATAAGCATCGCTATCCTCCTAATCTACAGGCTTTGGTAGAAGAAAATTATCTCAAGGTCATACCAGTTGACCCGATAACCGGCTCGGCAGAAACCTGGGTAGAAATAAGACAGAACCCGCCCGCTGACGAATATATTCCTCCTGAGAATCTGGGGGTGGTTGATGTAAAATCTGGCTCGGAAGCCAAGGCCCTGGATGGAACTAATTATAATACCTGGTAGAAAAATAGCTAATTTTATAAAAATAATGGCGGCCAAATCAGGTTTAAGGAAATAAGAGCCAGATAAACGATGTTCGCCCAACGACCGGCTAAAAAACTTATTCCTGGCGACAGGAGGGGATACATTTTGATACTTTTGTTGATTAGTGTTTTTTGTTTAGCTTTGAGCCTGGTGGTAGCCGTGCCAGTTTTAGAAACCCAAATAAAACGCCAGAAGGAAGAAGAGCTAATCTTTCGCGGAAAGCAATATGTGGAAGCTATTCGACTATATCAACAGAAAAAGCCAGGCAGCTTCCCTTCTTCTCTGGAAGAATTAAAGAAGGAGAAATGTCTGAGAAAGCTCTATCCAGATCCTATGTCCCCTTCTGGGCATTGGAATCTCCTGTTAATTCCCCCGGCTACTGCCGTCCCGGCTTCGGCAGCCAGGACTTCGCCCAAGACCGAGGGAACTGAAAAATTGTTAGTGGTCCCAGAAGAAAATCTCAAGGGCATTAATAATCCCCAGATTGTCGGCGTGGTCAGCAGTTCGCCAGAAAAATCAGTAAAGATTTATAACGGGGAAGAATATTACAATCGCTGGCTTTTTTATTACGGACAGACTCCAGACAAAAAACCAGAATTGATTTACTCATCGGAACAAAAAGAAAAAAAATAATACCTGGCCAGCCACTTATTTTTTCAGTCTGCCTTTTTCACCCAGTCAGGCAGGACAAAGGATATTCGGTCAAATAGTTTCAGCTGATGAGCCTCGGCCTGGCCGGCCTTAAGCTCCAGAACATATTTCGCCGCACAACCAGGGGAATAAGTCGGACAGGGCTCACCCGGGCAGGGAGGCACATCTTTTTCCAGGTGGACAATTTGCCGTTGTGAATTTAACCAGATAATATCAAGAGGAATGAGGGTATTTTTCATCCAGAAAGAATAAATATCTTCTTCCTCAAAAATAAATAGCATTCCCTGATCCGGGGCCAGCTCTTTCCTGAACATCAAGCCCCTTTCTCTTTCCTGAGGGCTAACCGCCAGCTCAGCGGTAATGACCTGGCCATCAGGCAAAAATACTTTTATAAATTTATCTTTCCTATAATTCTGACAATAGAGTATTAGCCACGAATTTAAAATAATAATCAGAAAAAGGCCCGCCGGATAAAATTTTTTGATCTTTGCTTTTCTCACTTTATATCTCCAAATAACCAGTTTGTTTTTCCGTCTTATGGATTAATGAATGGTTATAAGGGGAACAAATCTTACCCCGATCAGTCTTTCTTCCAACCAACTGTCTTTTTTCCGGGTCACCAGAACAAGCTCTTGAAAATCGGTACCTACCGGAATGATCATCCGGCCATTGATTTTAAGCTGTTCAATCAAAGCCCGGGGAACAGTAGCCGGAGCGGCCGAGACCAAAATCGCATCATAAGGAGCATATTCTGGCCAACCCCTGGATCCGTCACCAATTAAAAATTTTATATTCTTATACCCCAATTCTTTTAAAATTTCCTGAGCTCGCTCGGAAAGTACAGATAGCAATTCCACTGTGTAAACCTCGTGGACTATTTCTGCCAGAATAGCAGTTTGATAACCCGAGCCCGTACCAATTTCCAGAACTTTTTCCCCTCCACTCAGTTTTAGGGCCTCAGTCATATAAGCTACAATGAAAGGCTGAGAAATGGTCTGGCCCTCACCAATCGGCAGAGGTTCATCACTATAGGCCAGATCCCTCATTTCTTCTGGAACAAAAAGGTGCCGAGGAACTCGATTCATAGCTTCCAGGACCTTTTTATCTTTTATCCCCCTTTTGATAATCTGCAATTCAACCATCTTTTTTCTTTCTTCGGCTGAGGCTGACTTTTCCTTCACCCGTTGCTCCAAAAAAAATTCACTGCCTCTTAATCAGTGGCTCTCTAAGCCACCTTAAAATCAATAAGACCTGGCAAAAACAGCGGCTATTGAGGCTGGTTTCTGGCAATAGAGGCAACGGCCTTTCTTTTGTTCCCCCTGCGGATGTGGAATCACCCTGATGGTAGCCATAGTTTCTTCTTTAATTTTAGCTTCACATTCTTCCGAGCCGCACCAGAAAGCTTTAATAAAGCCCCTCTTTTCTTCAAGTATTGATTTAAACTCTTTATAGTCCTCGACTTCATAAGTATTTTCTTTTTGGAAAGATAGAGCTTTATCAAAAATAGCCCGCTGAATCTCAGCCAGAAGTTCTTTGACCTTGGTTTCCAGACCAGTAATTTCCAGAGTTATTTTCACCTGATTTTCACGGCGACAGGCAACCACCTGGTTATTCTTGACATCCCTTGGGCCTATCTCCAGCCTCAAGGGCACCCCCCGCATTTCCCATTCTGAAAATTTCCACCCGGGAGTGTATTCTGCCCGATCGTCCAGGAAAACTCTCAGACCGGCGTTTTTTAAATTATTTTTGATTTCGGTAGCCACCGGTAACACCGTCTCTCGCCAGTTACCAACTGATATTGGAACTATGACTACTTGAATTGGGGCCACTTGGGGCGGGAAGACTAAGCCAGAGTCATCCCCATGAGCCATCACCAAGGCTCCAATCAACCTGGTAGAAACTCCCCAGGAAGTCTGCCAGGCATACTGAAGATCTTGATTATTATCCTCAAACCTGATGTTAAAAACGCGGGCAAAATGCTGACCGAGGTTATGGGAGGTACCCATCTGTAAGGCCTTACCATCAGACATCAAGGCCTCAATAGCATAAGTGGCTAAGGCACCAGCAAACTTCTCTCGCTCGGTTTTCTGGCCATAGATTACTGGAATAGCCAGCTCGGTTTCGACAAATTCCCGGTACATTTCCAGAATCAACAAGGTTTCAGCCTGAGCTTCTTCAAAACTGGCATGGGCGGTATGTCCCTCTTGCCAGAGAAACTCAGTTGTTCGCAAGAATGGCCTGGTAACTTTTTCCCAGCGGACGACATTGGCCCATTGATTTATCAAGACTGGCAAATCGCGCCATGATTTTATCCACTTGGAATACATATAACCTATGATGGCCTCAGAAGTCGGCCTAACAGCCAGGCGCTCCTCCAGCTCGTCATCGCCTCCGTGGGTAACCCAGGCCACTTCTGGAGCAAATCCTTTAAGATGCTCCATTTCCTTGCGGAGGAAACTTTCAGGAATAAAAAGGGGAAAATAGGCATTGATATGACCGGTATCTTTAATTCTTTTATCAAGCAATCTCTGGATATTTTCCCAGATAGCATAGCCATAAGGGCGGATAACCATCATTCCTTTCATTGGGGCATAATCAGCCAGCTCAGCCCGCCGAATAAGGTCCACGTACCAGCGAGAAAAATCTTCGCTCTTGGGCGTAATCTGCGTCACCAAACGTTCTTCACTCACTTCTAAATTACCTCCAGTCTTGGGCTAATTCTATCCAGCACCGGTTTTTTTGTCAAGAAAAATGGCCCAGCCTGAAGAATCCGAGGAAGGGGTGATAAAAAAATACCCCTTTTTTTCATCTTTAAAGATGATTGAACATCCGGATAGTTAAGGTAAATTCAGGTCAGGTTTTTAAGGTTTTAGATTAAATAAGGAAGCGGCTATTATGAAAAACGAAAAAAGAAATGGTTTGAACAGAGAAAAATATCAGGAAAAAAAAGAGGCTAAAATTTTCGAGATGCCTTTATCCTTAAAAGTTTCGGGAACAAATCTCGAAGGCCGGGAGTTTGAGGAGGCTTCCACCCTTTCTTATATCAGCAGCGAAGAAGCCTCTTTCTTGCTGGAAACAGATGTTGAGCCTTCTTCCCTATTAAAATTGATTATTCCTCTTCCCGATAGCCTGGCCGAAGGTCAACCTCTTTCTCTGGTGCTTAAAGGCAAGGTAATTTCTATGGAACCAATAATGAACAAAAAAAATACTAAAAAGGTCAGGATAAGGCTTGACTCCCGCTATTTTATTGGCCGGGAAGAAGTTTAAAAAATAAAGGTGAGAAAATAATAAAATGAAAAGCGTCCCTTATAAAGATGAAGAAAAAATAAGAAAGATCAGAAAGAGGTGATTAAAACTGAAAAAAAATCACCCTTTTTTTCATCCCAAAAAGCGATTGCCCGATAAAATCTGATGTTTGATAATATCGACGTTATGAAAGGCCAATTAGAACAGAACAAAGATAAAAATTATAAACC
Source organism: Candidatus Aminicenantota bacterium (assembly GCA_002877915.1). GTDB lineage: Bacteria > Acidobacteriota > Aminicenantia > Aminicenantales > Saccharicenantaceae > Saccharicenans. The sequence goes on along the minus strand of PNJE01000116.1, from coordinate 18,664 downwards.
CTCCATCCAAGGCGTAACCGGAGATCGGAAGGGAGAGCGACTGTTGGCCCTCTCCCTTCCGGCTTTGGTCTCGGGAACAAATGCTACCGGTCGAAAATTCAAAGAAACCACTGAAATTATCAGTATAAGTTCAAAATTAGCCTGCTTCCGCCTGAAGACCCCAGTCAGCATCGGTAATTCTGTGAAGTTGATACTAAACATACCGGCGACTACCTTTTTACTCCAACCTCTTAGGTTGGAAGTTTCCGGAATAATCAGCCGGATAGAAATTAACGGAGACAAAAAATTTTCCCAGGTGGTTACGATTGAACTTGACCGGCGATTCCAACTTGGACCACTTAATCCCTCCACCGGCAACTAAGCCCTTAATTAACCACCGGTTCTAAAATCATCATTAAATTAATTAAAAAGAAATGAGATTGACCGCCCTAAGCCAACTATTGATTTTTTTAAATTTAAAGGCTTTATTAACCAGCAAGAGCTTTTCTCTTGACAGATGACCATAATTATAATATTTAATCTTTAACTATGAAAATTTTTTTTGAGGGGTAAAAGGGTATGCCCAAACAAAAAATCGCTAAACCCGAGACTAAGATGCCCGCCACCAGCCTGGAAAAAATTAGCCTGCTGATTTACTGTCCTTCCGACTTGATCCTAACTGGCATTCTTAAGGCGCTTGAACCGGACCGGGCTCTCAGCATTTTAACCGTGGAGAAGGGAACCATTGAGAATCTTATGGATTCTATTAAACAATTGAGCCCCCAGGTGATTCTGTTTGCTCATCTCGAGCCTTTGCCTCACCTGAAAGAAATTTGCAAGGCCATTAAAGAACTGATTAAGCCTCAGATTAAAACTCAGCTTTTGCTTCTTGGAAATATCCCTTCTCATGAAGAAATTATCAATCTGATTAATGCCGGTGCTCGAGGTTACTTTGACCTGAATGACCCAAGCAACCAGCTGCCTGAAGCTATCCGAGTGGTAAATAAAGGAGAAATCTGGCTCCCAAGAGATAAAATGTCCTCGATAATGGATAGGATCATTTCAGTGGTCGGCCGAGACATGAAGGAAAAGACACTGGAAGAACTTACCCCGACTGAATTTCAGGTTTTGAGGCTCATCGGCCAGGGTAAGAGTAATGAAGAAATCGCCAAAATCCTATTTATTAGCAAGAACACTGTTCGTTCCCATATTAAGAGTATTTATTCCAAGCTCGATACTCACAGCCGGTTGCAGTTAGCGCTTTATGCTATTAATTCAGCTCTATTTTAGTGAAAGATAAGGGGGAATCATGGTCGAGAAAACCAAACCCAGAATCAAGAAAAAGATAGACAAAAAAAAGAAAGCCAAAACCGCTCCAGCCGTGGTTAATCGGCGCCGGGAATGGCGATTTGAACTGCCGCTGCCGGCTGAAATTGAAGGGCAGCTTCCTCAGGGGAAAAAATTCAAAGAAAAAACCATCCTCGAAAATATTTCCTCCACCGGCGCCTATTTCGCTCTGGATTCGAGCCTGGTTGTTGGCTCCAAGGTTAATCTAACGATAGAATTGCCGCCAGAAATAACCGAAGGGAAAAAGGTAAAACTCTCTCTTGATGGTATTACCGTTCGCCTGGAAAAGAAAGGGGAAAAAGCCAGAAAACAGGGAGTGGCCGTTAGATTCAATCGAGATTTCCACTTCCAGGTAGAAGATTGACCTCAGGAATAAAGTGCTGATTGTAGCCTTGACTGGCGGCATCGCCACGGGAAAATCGGTTGTCGCCAGGGTTCTGGAAGAAAAAGGCTGCTTTGTTCAGAACGCCGATGTGGTCGCTCATGAATTAATGAATCCCGGTCAGGAAATCTGGGCTGCGCTGATCAGGCACTTTGGTCAAAAAATTCTCAATGAAGACCAATCCATTAACCGAAAAAAGCTGGGGGAGATAATTTTTAAAAATCCGCAAGAAAGAGATTTTTTAAACGAGCTCACCCACCCTCGAATATTAAAAAAGATAAAGGAAACTATCGCTCAGCTGGAAAAATCGGGCCGTTATGAAATATACATAACCGAAGCTCCTTTGGTTATTGAATCAGGCTACCATTATATTTATGATCGCCTCATTCTTACTTACTGCCAGCCTGAAATCCAGCTATCAAGACTCTGCCAGCGTGATCGAATTACTCCGGCCCAGGCCTTAAGGATAATTAAGGCCCAAATGACTAATGAAGAAAAAATCCCCTATGCCGATTACCTCATTGAAACCTCGGGTAGTTTAGCCCAGACGATCGAGCAAGCCGAACAAATTTATTTTAATCTTTTCCAGGATTCGATGCTAAAAAAAGCTGGCCAGCTCTAAAAAGCTTAATATAGCTTTCAATGAAATTGAAAATCCTTAGATAATTAAATGGGGAAAGTTTTTTCAGGCCAAGGAAAGAGCAATTAACTTGGCAGCGATAATTATTCCATTGATTGCTTTTTGAGCTGCCTTTTAAAATCCAGTCCGGCCCTAAACTTAACCCTTTTGCCCCCGCTAATAGGAATCTGCTTATTACGACGGATATCCCGTCCATAGCCTGATTTTTTGGGCACCACCCGGAAACTACCGAAACCCCGGATCTCGATTTTTTCACCTTTGAGAAGAGCCTTTTTCATTGATTCCAGAATTGTCTCTATCATCAGGACGGATTTGGCTCGACCGAAGTTCGCCTTCCTCTCCAGGATAATCGATATATCATTTTTAATCATAGGTTATCTCCTGATCCGTTAGGAATCGGCTAAAAATTTAATAGTGTAAAATTAGTTTATTGCTAAGAAAAAGTCAAGCTCTCGGCCAATTGATAAATTGACTTTAATTAGCTTAGTTCTTATAATGATTAAGCAGTGAAAAAAATCTTAAGGTCAGGGATTTCCTTATTAATTTTTTTGATTCTTTCTTTATCCCTTCAGGCCAAAGTTTTTACCATAACCATCAAAGACCCGATCCATCCAGTAACAGCTGAGTATGTTCTTAAGTCTTTGGAAAAAGCCCAAAAAGAAGGTGCCCATCTTTTAATTATCAAGATAAATACCCCTGGCGGGCTTGATAGTTCGATGCGAGAAATAATCGAAGGAATAGTTACCTCCTCGGTGCCGGTAGCGGCTTATGTCAGCCCTTACGGGGCCCGGGCAGCTTCGGCAGGCTTTTTCATTTCAATCGCTTGCGACATATTTGCCATGGCCCCAGGGACCAGCACTGGAGCCGCTCATCCTGTCAGTATAGGCCTTGGAAATCAGGGCCAAGATAAAACGATGGAAGAAAAAGTCACCCATGATGCCGCCGCTTATATCCGAACTCTGGCGGAAAAAAGAGGACGAAATGTGCAGATGGCTGAAGACGCCGTCAGAAAAAGCCTGAGCTATACCGAGCAGGAAGCGCTAAAAGGTAAAATTATCGACCTCATAGCTAATTCAGAGCAAGAACTGGTCAAGTCTCTCGATGGCTGGAAAATAAAAAGATTTAATGGCCAGGTGGAAGAACTGAATCTCCGGGATCAAGTAATAGAAGAAATTCCTATGACCTTTCGCCAGAAACTTCTGATGACCATTGCCAACCCTAACCTGGCCTATATTCTCTTGATGATCGGGCTGCTGGGTCTTTATTTTGAGTTTGCCAATCCTGGAGCTGTTTTGCCCGGGGTATTGGGGGGAATAAGTCTTTTACTGGCTTTCTTTTCTTTTCAGATTCTCCCGGTAAATTATGTGGGATTGCTACTTATTCTTTTGGGCACTTTTCTTTTTGTCCTGGAAGTAAAAGTCCACAGCTATGGAGCTTTAACTATGGGTGGAATTATATCTTTGGTCCTCGGTTCGATTATGCTAATTAAAGCCCCGGTTCCTGAACTTCGTCCCAGCCTCAGATTTATTATCCCGGTTGCTCTGGGAGTATCGCTAGTTTTTGTTTTCCTGGTTTATTTGGTAATAAAAGCCCAGGCCCGAAAAACTATAACTGGGAAAGAAGGGATGGTTGGAGAAACAGGAACCGCCTTGACTTCTATTTCCCCTGAAGGCCAGGTTTTTGTCCATGGGGAAATTTGGCGAGCCATCTCAGAACAGCCGATAAATCGCGGCGACAGGATTCAGGTGATTCAAGTTATGGACCACCTGACTTTGAAAGTTAAAAAAATATGAGGGCAATACTCCTGCCGTATTTAAAAGGAGGTGAAGGATGATTACTTTTCCGATTATCGTTGGAGCTATAATTCTCCTCTATCTGCTTAATTGCATTAAGATTTTAAAAGAGTACGAAAGAGGAGTAATTTTTCGTCTGGGTAGGGTTCTGCCGAGGCCTAAGGGGCCGGGTTTAATTTTTGTTTTTTCTCCAATTGACCGGATGGTTCGCATAAGTTTGAGGTTGATAGTCATGGATATTCCCCCGCAGGATGTCATCACTAAAGACAACGTTTCAGTTAAAGTTAATGCCGTCCTTTATTTCCGGGTGATGGAGCCGCTCAAGGCAGTGCTGGAAGTCCAGGATTATCTTTATGCTACTTCCCAGCTTTCTCAAACCACCCTGCGGAGTGTTTTAGGACAGGTAGAACTGGATGACCTTCTCTCGGAAAGAGAAAAACTTAATGCTCACCTTCAGCAAATAATTGACCAGCATACTGATCCCTGGGGCATTAAAGTTCAATTAGTGGAAATTAAACATATCGACTTGCCCGAAAACATGATTAGAGCAATAGCTCGTCAGGCAGAAGCCGAAAGAGAAAGAAGGGCCAAAGTCATTCATGCCGACGGAGAGTTTCAATCCGCCACCAAGTTAGCTCAAGCCGCTGATATTATCTCGCAAAATCCCCAGACCATCATGCTGCGTTTTCTGGGAACACTGACGGAAATTGCTACCGAAAAAAATTCAACCATTGTTTTCCCTCTCCCTCTGGAAATATTAAGGGCTTTTTCTGGAGACAAATCACAGGAGAAAAAATAACCCCATGAATCGAGATTACCGCGAAATTCAACTTTCGCCCACATTTTTGGTGTTTATTATCCTGGGTCTATTAATAATGGCAACAGTGATTTTTTTTCTCGGAGTTCAGGTCGGGCAAAAAAAGGCGGAACTAATTTCCCAGACCAGCTTGAGTCAAAAAGTAGAGGAAAAAGTTACCTCCCCGGCGCCAGTAGTGGTAAAGGAAGAAACTCCCGTAACGCCGGCTGCTTCCAATCCTTCGGCTACCTCAACTGAGCCTTCGACTAACCAGGCTGCTACTTCTGAATCAAAGCCAATGGAAGAAAAATCCACTCAATCATCTGAGGCAATTACTCCCCCGGTTAAAAAAAGTTCCACCTCCAGCCTGGCCACATCTTCTACACCCCAACAAATTAGCTCAAAAATATCAACTACCAATCAAGCTGCTACCGGCAATTATTTTGTCCAGGTTGGAGCCTTAACAGATTTGCCCAGCGCGCGATTAACCTCGGAAAGATTCAAAAAGCAGGGCTACCGGACGGTGGTCAAGGAACCATTCGCCAGAGACAAGAAACCTTTATACCGGGTGTGGATAGGACCTTTTCGGAGTAAGGATGAAGCCCAGAAAACTCTCAATGAACTGGTAAAGAAAAGCCAAAAGAACCCAGGGTATTTTATAATCCACCAGTAATTGCCGTTAAGAAAAACTTGAAAGAAAACTGAAAGCGGGGCAGAAGAGAGACTTGACAAACTGAGTTTTCTCCTCTATTTTGGCTAAATTAAGGAGAAGAAGAACGTGAGCGAATTAACTCTGATTGAACAACTGAGCGAAATCCGAGAAAAAGCTTCTCAGTTATTTAAAAAACTGGAAGAAATCCGGGGTTTCCTTTGACCTCGATCACAAAAAGCAAGAAATTGAAAAAATAAATTCTGAGCTTTCTTCTCCCGAAGGCTGGAAGGACCAGAAAAGGTACCAAGAGCTTCAGCGGCAAAAAAAGTTATTGGAAAAAGATCTCTCCTTTGGCCGGAAATTACAAGAAAAAAAAGAGGAAATTGAGGTTCTGTTGGAACTGGCAGAAGAAGGTGAGGCAGTAATTGATGAACTCCAGCAAACTGTTCAGGCCTTAGAAACAGAACTTCAAGAAGCTGAACTAAGAGCTTTGTTTTTCGATCCAGATGATGTCAGAAACGCCATTTTGACCATTCATCCAGGAGCGGGAGGAACGGAATCCCAGGACTGGGCCCAGATGCTTTTCCGCATGTACCTCAGATATGCTGAAAGAAAGGGATTTAAAACTGAAGTAATTGATTTTCAGCCCGGAGAAGAAGCCGGATTGAAGAGTGCTACCATCCGGGTGGAAGGAGAGTTTGCTTTTGGTCTTTTGAGCCAGGAAAGCGGAGTTCACCGTCTGGTTAGAATTTCCCCCTTTGATGCCAACAAACGCCGCCATACTTCTTTTGCCGCGGTTTTTGTCTACCCGGAAATAGACGAAGACATCGAGGTGGAAATTAACCCTGATGACCTTAAGATTGATACCTATCGATCTTCAGGGAAAGGCGGCCAGCATGTTAACCGGACAGATTCAGCAGTCAGGATTACCCACCTGCCTACCGGGATAGTAGTCCAGTGCCAGAATGAACGCTCTCAACATCAAAATAAAGCCCGGGCAATGAAACTACTAAAAGCCCGACTATACGAAATTGAAAAGAAAAAAAAGCAAGAGAAAATTGACCAGCTGGAAGATTCTAAATCAGAAATAGCCTGGGGAAATCAGATCCGCTCCTATGTTCTTCACCCGTATAAGATGATTAAAGACTTGAGAACCAGGGTGGAAACCGGAGATGTAGACCGAGTGCTGGATGGAGATCTGGATGACTTCATTAAAGCAACCCTGATGCTCAGAAAGAAAGAAGCTTTAAATAAAGAAAACCTGACCGCCGAGGTTAAATCATCTTCTTAAGGATTTATTTCTAAGAGAGCTTTTTCCTGCTTTTCTGCGCCCTCGGTTTTCCTTTTTTATTCTTTCCCAGATTCGGTCCAGCTCCTCCATCGAGCACTCCCCCATTTTCTTTCCATCTTTTTTCAATTCTCTTTCTAAAAGTCTAAATCTTTTCTCGAATTTTTTATTGGCCTGCCTCAAGACAATCTCTGGATTAACACCCGTAAGCCGGCAGACATTAACCAGGGAGAAAAAAGCATCTCCCAGCTCTTCAGCTATCTGCTGGTGATGTTTTTTCTTTAAAGATTCTTCTAATTCCCTGGTTTCTTCCTTCACCTTTTTTAGAGCGGCCAGAGCTTCAGGCCAATCAAAGCCCTGGCTGGCCGCTCTCTGTCCAAGAAGATAAGCATAAATCAAAGCTGGCGCACTGGCCGGCAGACCATCAAGAATCGACTGGCGTCTTTTTTCCATCTGCTTGTGTTTTAGCCAGTATTCAGTTATCTCTTGAGAGGTGTAGGCTTTCTTTTCTCCAAAAACATGGGGGTGGCGTTCTTTCATTTTCCGATTGATGCCTTCGAGGACATCGGTCAGGCTGAATTGGCCAGCTTCTTCATAAAATCTGGCCAGGAAGACCACTTCCATCAAAACATCTCCTAATTCTTCTTTAGCCGCCTCCTGATTTCTGCCTTTGATTGCCTCGACCGCCTCATAAACTTCTTCCAAAAAGTAATTTAGAATATCAGCCTTAGTCCTGGCTTTATCCCAAGGACAACCCGACGGAGAACGAAGGCGACCGATAATTGAAACTAATTCCTGGAAAAGCAGACCACAGCGAGAAGATTTTTTCAAGGCTTAGCTCCTCTTGAATTTATTACCTATAAAATATATCATTTAACTGGCTAAATTATCTTAACTCAAAAGATTTTTCAATCTTAAGTTTTTCCAATTTTTAAGGAGAAAGAATTATAAAATGAGTGATAAGCCAAAAACATCCGGAGAAAACCAGGAGGAGCAAGAATTTATTCCAGCTTTAGATTTTAGTTCTATCGTTTTCCCTTTCTACACCCAGGCGCTGGTTAAACTCGGATTGTTAGAAGATCCGAAGAGAAATCAACTGGAAACCAATCTGGAATTAGCCAAGAGATTGATAGATCTTTTAGATCTTTTGAAAGATCGGACTAAGGGAAATTTAGAGCCGGAAGAAGAAAATTTTCTGGAAGCCGTCTTATCTCAACTCAAGCTTCATTACCTTAAAAAAATCGAAGCTATCAAGCTGTGAAATGAAAGTTTTCTATAGCTTATCTCCTCAGCTTAAAAAATTTTCAAAAAATTCTGTTTTAGCTCTTGGTATATTTGATGGTCTTCATCTCGGGCACCAAAAAATTCTGGAAACCACCGTCAATGATGCCCGAAAGACTGGTGGTCAGGCTGGAGTTATGTCTTTCAGCCCTCACCCTGATAAGTTTTTCAACAAGCAACCGCTGAGATTAATTCAAACTATTGAGCAAAGGCTGGAAGGCTTCAAAAAATTAGGTCTGGATTATTCTTTGATTCTTGATCTGGGACGAGGTTTAGCTTCTCTAAAGGGAGAAGATTTTGTTAGGAAAATTTTAAAAGAAGGATTGAATATTTCCGAAGTGGTCGTCGGGTCTAATTTTCGCTTTGGCCACCACAGAAGCTGCGGAGTAAAAGAATTAATCTCTTTTGGACGGCAGTTTGATTTTAAAGTGAAAATTTTAAAGCCAGTAAAGAAAAAGGGGCATTTAATTAGCTCCAGCCTGATCCGGAAATGCTTAGAAAAAGGGCAGGTGGACCAAGCCCGGGTTTATTTAGGACGACCATACGAAATCCAGGGTAGAGTCATTAAAGGTCAAAGGCTGGGAGGCGAACTTGGATTCCCCACAGCTAATCTTTTGACTGAAAATGAAATTCTCCCGCGGGGAGTTTTTATCAGCCTGGCCCTTTTTGAGGATCGCCTTTTGCCGGCAGTGAGTAATATCGGCTGGCGACCCACTTTAGCCAGTCGGGAATTTTCAGTCGAGGTTCATCTATTAGGCCAAAAAATTAACCTATATAGGAAAAGGTTATCTCTATTCCTCCTGAAAAAATTAAGGGCTGAAAAAAAATTTCCCAGCATAAATAAGCTAAAAGAACAAATAGCCACGGACGTTAATCAAACCAGCTATTATTTCCAACGATTAAAAGCGGTTCCCTCTGACCTTCTTGACTTTCTGCCTGATTTGGTTGAATATAAATTTTTTAAACCGGGAAGGAGTGAAAAAACTAATGGAAATCAAAGTTAAAGCTCGGGTAATGGATAATGGTAAAATAAGAAGGACTATTATTCGAATGGCTACTGAAATTGCCGAACGAAACCGGGATCTGCCAAATCTGGTGATTATTGGCATTAAAACCCGAGGTATTTATCTGGGAAAAAGAATAGTTGAGATTATCAAGCAAAACGAGGGCATTGAAATACCTCTTGGCGCTTTAGATATCACTCCCTACCGAGATGATTTGAGCAAAGCTAAAAAGAAGCAGACAGCTGAAAAAGCTGGAATTAATTTTGAGCTAAATAATCGAGATGTTCTTCTGGTGGATGATGTTATTTTTACCGGCCGGACAATTCGGGCAGCGATGGAAGCTATCTTTGACCTGGGTCGACCAAAAACCATCCAGTTAGCTGTCTTGATTGACCGCGGTCATCGGGAGTTACCTATCAGACCGGATTATACCGGGAGATTATTACCCACCTCCAGGCGGGAAAGAGTTGAAGTCCGCTTGAAAGAAATCGATGGCCTGGATGAAGTGCTAATTGTTGAACCAGCTGGAAATCTTAATTCTAAATAATCGGGGAAAGCGAGGATATCTTTTGAAGCTTCTGTTAAAAAAAGGACGGCTAATAGATCCTGGGGAAAATATTGACGGTCTTTTTGACCTATTGATAGCCGAAGGAAAAATTGCTGAAATCAAGCCCCAATTAAGCATAGAAGCCGATAGCGAAATTAACCTGAATGGTCTGATTGTCTCTCCCGGGCTTATTGACCTTCACACCCACCTAAGAGAGCCGGGATTTGAAAGCAAAGAAACCATAGCCACTGGAGCACGAACCGCCGCCCGGGGTGGATTCACCACCATCTGCTGTATGCCCAATACTAACCCGGTCAATGATTCCCCGGAGATAACCAGCTTGATTAAAGAAAAAGCCAGGAAAGAAGGGCTGGTTAATATTCTGCCCATTGGGGCAATAAGCCAAGGGGAAAAGGGTGAGCACCTGGCGATAAGTGCCGAAATGGTAGCGGCTGGCGCGGTGGGCTTTTCTGATGATGGCCAACCAGTTTCAAACGCCAGGCTAATGAAAGAGGCCATGGAAAAGGGAGCCGAGCTCCGGGTACCGATAATTGATCATTGCGAGGAAAAAACCCTAACCGAAGGTGGAATAATTAATGAAGGACGAATATCCAAGATGCTGGGCCTTAAAGGAATACCAGCGGCGGCGGAAGAAATTATGGTCGCCCGAGACATTATACTGGCCAAAACTTATGGCCTTCCCGTTCATCTCGCCCATATAAGCACCAAAGGCTCAGTAGAGCTGTTGCGGTGGGCTAAAGAAAATCGAGTACCAGTTTCGGCCGAGGTAACTCCTCATCATCTTCTTCTATCTGAAGATGCCCTGCTCAGCCGAGATCCAAATTATAAGGTCAATCCTCCACTGAGAACGGAAGAAGATATTCAGGCCGTCCGCCGGGCTGTTAAGGAGGGCTGGATTCAAGTTATTGCCACCGACCATGCTCCTCATACCGAAAAAGAAAAAAGCCTCGGATTGGAAAGAGCTCCTTTCGGGATAAATGGCCTGGAAACAGCCGTTCCCGCCCTTCTGGATAGGCTGGTCAGAACAGGGGAATTTTCCTTAAAGCTTTTGATTATGGCCATGAGTGTGGCCCCAGCCAGAATTCTCCGGTTGAGCAATAAGGGTTGTCTCAGAGTGGGAGCAGATGCTGATTTGACCATCCTGGACCTTAATCGCTCGACCACCATAACCAAAGAAAACTTCCAATCCAAGAGCCCAAATACTCCTTATCTTGGAGCTCGCTTTCAAGGGGCCATCACTATGACCCTGGTTGAAGGAAAGATAGTCTATCAAGTCAAGGATTAAAAAATCTTAATATAAGTTTTAAGAAATGACTTTAGCGGCCATAGAGAAAAAACTCGGTTATCAGTTTAACCACCCCGAGCTTCTGGCTCAGGCTCTGACCCATAGCTCTTATGCCTATGAACACTTATCCAGTAAGGTTAAAGATAATGAGATCCTGGAATTTTTAGGCGATTCAGTAGTCGGTCTTATCCTGGCTGATTACCTTCACCGTAATTATCCCCAGCTTAGAGAAGGCCAGCTGTCTAAGTTAAAGGCGGCTTTAGTTTCCACCAGTTCTCTTTCCATTCTGGCAAAAAAGCTCTGGTTAAATAGAGAAATTTCTCTCGGAAAAGGTGAAGAAAAAAATGGAGGAAGAAGTAAAAAAAGTATTCTGGCCGGAGCTTTTGAAGCCGTGATGGGAGCGGTTTACCTGGATAGCAATTTTGAAACCGCCAGAAAAGTATTAACCACTTTAATAAAAAAATACTTTAAAAAATTACCAAAAGAAAACTTCCTCATCAATAACTTTAAATCTGCTTTACAGGAATATTTTAACCAAAACAAATTGCCACCGCCCACCTATCATACAGTGACAGAGACTGGACCCGAACATGAAAAAACATTTACGGTTGAAGTCCGTTCGGGTAACCAGGCATTAGCCAGAGCTAAAGGATCTTCTAAAAAGAGTGCCGAGCAAAAGGCGGCTCAAAAAGCCTTAAAAAAGCTCTGGCAGAATAAACTCCAGGTCTTCAGCCAAGAAGCTTTTTTCATTGAACAAGATCAAAAAGAAGAAACTGACTAACCCTGGAGCCACAGCTGGCTTGCTTCTATAAGTAATTATCAGCTAAGTTTTTCCTGATTAAAATTAGCGGAGTTTTAATGGTAAAGGGTAACAGTTATCATCCGGTCCACATTAGAATTCAGCCGTTACACTACTTTTTTGATAAAAACAAAATCGATTAAATTAACTTATCGGTGGGAGGACAAGACCAGGCCGAGCGAAGAGATTATTTGCTCATTAGAACAGCCAGGTACTTCAAGGAAGGAACATTTTCAAAAATTATTTTAAGCACGGCCAGAATAGGCACAGCCAGCACCATCCCTGGTATTCCCCACAGCCATCCCCAAAAAATCAAAGAAAAAATAACCAATAAAGGGCTCAGATCGAGGCTCTGGCCCATCATTTTAGGATCAACGAAATTCCCGAGGACAGCATCAACCACCGCAATCGATAGCAAAACCCAGATGGGAATTAGAGAATTGCCGAATTGAGCAAAGGCAATGATCACCGGAATTAAGGTGGAAATAATCGACCCAAAGGAAGGGATAAAGTTCAAAATAAAAGTAATGAAGCCCATAAGCAAGGCAAAATTTACCCCGAAAATTACCAGAATCAGGGCTACCAGGACTCCATTCAGGAGACTGAGAAAAGTCTTTACAGCTAAATATCTCTGAATCTGGCGATTAATACTTTCCAGAACGCGGGTGAGATAGGCAGCTTTTTCTTCAGCCAACGCCCGGGCTATCTTGACTGTGAGCTTGTCCTGGCCTGAGAGAATAAAAATTACAAAAACAAATACTAAAAGCAAATTTCCCAAAAAGCTCAAAAAAGAACCAAGGGTTCCCAGCATAAAATTGGTGATCTTTTCCAAATTTAGCTGGGAAAGAACAGAGGGGACATCAACTTTAAAAGGAAGCTGTTTCAGGCTGTCTCCAAATTCACTGATAAGAGAATTAATTTTATCGCTATATTGGGGCAATTCAGAAATAAATAACTTACCACTGGAATAGAACAGCAGACCAAGAAGGTAAAGTAAAGCAAAAGTAAAGAGCAAAATTATAACTATAGCCAACACTTTTGGAAATTTCAGGCGAAGCATCCAGCTCAGCAGGGGAGAAACCGCATAAGAGATAAAAAGAGCTAAAAGAAAGGGAAAAAGTATGGGTTTAGTGAGCTTAAGAATAATCCCGCTGATAAACAGAACTATGATAACTAAAGAGAATTTAACCGCCCTGGATTCAGCCATTATCTGACCTTAAAATTTCTCACTTTTTCTTTTCCAGCGCTTGAGCCAATCGCTCAAAGTTATTTAAAGCTTGAGGCACCAGGTTTTCAGGAATTCGACTGAAACCGAACAGATAATTTTTTACCTGCCCCAGATAGATGTGCTGCCCATAAGCGTTTTTTTGATGATATTTGTCCCCTTCTCGAACAAAGGGCGTTTTTTCTCCTGAATAAAAATCTAAAATTTTCTGTAACCTGGATTGAGCATCGGCTGCCGAATCAGCTTCAATTATAAAGCCGTCATATTCAGATTGGCCCTGACGATAGGTCATCGCATAACCATTTTTTAGAAACTCAAAACCCATAAAATTCTTTTTTATAAATTTCTCTGAATTTTTTACCAGGCCGTTGGTAGGAAACAAAGAAAATAAGGCCGGCCTTTTCCTTAATCCGGGATTCAACCTGGCGAGCAAAAGTCCGGAGATATGTTCCGGTCTGAGACTCTCCATTATAACAAATCAATTTGACATAATATCGGCCGGCGATAAAATTCAAGACCTCTTCTTCCTGATATCCAGCATCGCCAATGCCAGCTTCCGGAATTTCTGGATAACGTTCGGTGCTAAAAATACCAAAAGCATTGAGAGGTGCTCCCATATCATATATCTCCAAGCTTACAGTGGTTTCAGTCCCTGATTTTTGAAATTCGGCCACTAATAATTCCTTAAAATCATAACTGAGATAAGCTTCTGACGCCCCATCAATATATTCATAAAGCGTTCCGGGTGAATAAGCCTTAGGTTCACCTTGAAGGACCCACCCAGGAACCTCAGGTAAAAGAGCCTTAAGCTCGGGGGAAGGCTTTAATTCTTCGGCCGAAAACAAATGATTTTCCAGGCCAAAAAACATTAATGAAAAAAGCAACCAAAACCCAATTGCCGCTGTCTGGCTAAGCTTTTTCATTATCTCCTCCATTTGATTTCAATATAGCGGTTTTTAGGATTTAAAGCAACAAACTATTGCCCTGGACTATTGACAGAGGGCATTTTAAGGGACAATATAGAATTGAATAAAAAAATGAAGAAATCGAGGGTAGTGATAATTTTTTCCAAGCAGGCTTTATCCCCGACCGGAATTCCTGAGCCCCAAATCATGCTCAAAATGTATCGAAGAGGATTGGAATTATTATCCGGAGTCCCGGCCGAAGAAGCTTTAAAAATCTGGTTTAAACCTGAAGACCGGATTGGCATCAAAATCAATACCATAGCTCGCCGGGCTTTGAGTACCAGGCCAGAAACCTCGGTTCCCCTGGGTTTGTGGCTCGGGAAAAATCTCGGTGGAGAAGACAAAATTATCATCTGGGATAGAACCAATGAAGAGCTAAAAGATGCCGGCTACAAATTATCGACCTCGCCGGGCAGCTTGAAAATTTTTGGGACAGATAGCCGAGGAGTCGGTTACACTCAGGAACCCATAGTCAACCGGGATATCGGGAGCTTATTTTCCCGGATTCAAACAGATCTGATTGATGCCTCTATCAGTTTAGCTATCCTTAAAGACCATGGATTGGCCGGAGTTACTGCCGGAATGAAAAATTATTTTGGAGCCATTCATAACCCTAATAAATACCACGACTCTAACTGCAACCCTTATATCGCCGAGCTTTTTGAAACCGATATAATTCGAGGAAAGCACCGGTTGTCGATTCTGGATGCCCTCCGAGTTCAATATCACCGGGGACCCTCTTACCATCCTCAGTGGGCAGAAAATTGCCAGAAATTAATTTTCAGTACCGATGCCGTGGCCGCTGACTCAATCGGCTGGAAATTAATTGAAGAGCTTCGGGCTAAAAAAGGGCTACCCTCGCTTAAAGAAGAAAACCGCCAACCAGCTTATCTTTTCACCGCTGAAAAAATGGGCCTTGGGCAAGCCGACCAGGCGAATATCGAGATATTGGAAGAAGAGGTATAATATAATTAAGAAATAAAAAAATGGACAGAAGAGATTTTTTAAAGTTTTCAGTGCTGGGAAGCACTCTGTTCCTTGGAGGCAAGAACTACGGAGTAACCTCACCCCTAAAGCCTTTTTCCCAGGCAGCTTCATCCCAGCTCTCAAGGGTTGAAGCCAGATATTATGAAAAGCTTCCTGACCGAGAAATTAAATGCAATCTTTGCCCTCGCTTCTGTCATCTTGGTGATAAAGAAAGAGGATTCTGCGGAGTCAGAGAAAACCAGGACGGCAAATATTATACCCTGGTTTACGGCCAGGTAGCCAGTTATAATATCGATCCCATTGAAAAAAAGCCCTTTTTTCACTTCCTGCCTGGTTCGGAAGCTTTTTCCATTGCCACTGCTGGTTGCAATTTAAGCTGCAAGTTTTGCCAGAACTGGGAAATTTCTCAAATGCGACCAGAACAGGTCAAAAGCGTCTATCTGCCGCCAGAAGATGTGGTTCAAACGGCCGAGCAATACCGATGCCCGATAATCGCTTACACCTATTCCGAACCAACGATTTTTTACGAGTTTATGTATGATACCAGTCTGATGGCTCGAAGGCATCACCTCCGCAACGTTGTGGTTAGCGCCGGCTTTATCAATCCAGAACCTTTGGCCGATTTAATTAAAGTGGTAGATGCAATTAAGATTGATTTAAAGGCTTTTACCCAGGATTTTTATACCAATTATGTTCGGGGCGAGTTGCAGCCGGTCCTCCAGTCCATTAAGCAGATTGCTGGCTCCAAAGCCTGGTTAGAAATCGTCTACCTGGTGATCCCGACCCTTAATGACAACCCCGAAGATATCAGAAAAATGTGCCGCTGGCTTAAGGCGGAAATTGGGCCGGATTATCCCCTTCATTTTTCCCGATTTCAACCAATGTACCTGATAAAAAATTTGCCCCCTACCCCAATCTCCACCCTGGAAAAACTCAGAGCAATTGCCTTAGAAGAAGGATTGCACTATGTTTATATAGGTAATGTTCCAGGGCATCCGGCTGAGAGTACTTACTGCCCTAATTGCGGTAAGTTAATAATTGAGCGGTATGGGTATATAATCAAGAAAAAAGAAATGAGCGGTAACAAATGTCGCTACTGCGGTCAGGTAATTCCTGGGGTCTGGAGCTAAAGAGTTATTATTATCCTTTTCTCCTTGGGTTCTTGGCCACCTCTTTCCAAATTTTAATTCTTAGAGAATTCGAAGCCTGTTTCTATGGAAATGAACTGGTTTATGGTTTTGTCCTGGCTTTCTGGCTCCTGGGAGGTGGAATCGGAAGCTATCTGGCTGAGAAAAAGATTCATCCAGCTACCAAGCGCTGGCCTTTTTATATCCTGGCCATGCTGATATTCGCAGCTATGCTAATAGCCCTGCGTTTTTCGCGGTTCGTGTTTGGTTATCTGCCAGCAGAAATGACCGGGATGAGCTCGGTAGTTATTTCTTCTCTTTTTATTGCTTTCCTGATTAGCCTGCCTCTCGGCGCTCTCTTTGTTTATAACGTGTTTTGGCTTAAAGGCAATTTACTAATTACCTACCAGCTGGAATCCGTAGGGGCCGCCGCCGGGCTGGTCGTCTATTTCGGTTTGATCCCATTTGTCTCCAACTGGCAGGCAGCGGCAATAATTATTTTTATTTCTGGCTCCAGCCTGTCTCTTCTGGCTGAGCGAAAAAGGTTTATTTTCATCTTTCTCTTGACGCTATTTGCTTCTTTTGGCTTGTGGCAGTTTGATTTTCCAGCCGAGAAAATTTACTGGAAGCCATTCAATCTGGTAGCTACCCATGATTCTCCTTATGCTCGATTACAAGTGGTTAAGACGAGCGAACAGACTTCCTTCTTTACCAACAATCTGCTGGCTTTCAATTATCCTGATCCGTCAGCGGCTGAAGAGGCAGTTCATTTTGCTTTATTGCAGCGGCCAAAGGCCAGGAAGGTTCTCCTCATTGGAGGGGGTCTCAATGGCAGCTTGGAACAAATTTTACAATACCCCCGAACTGAAATTGATTATGTAGAGCTCGACCCGTCTCTAATAGAGTTAGCCCAGCAGGAGCTTGGTCCAAGTATGGACGTCCTGAATGACCCCCGGGTCTCTGTTCATTTGGAAGACGGACGCCGCTACCTACAGGAAACTGACAAAAAATATGAAGTAATTATAAGCTCCCTTCCCGAACCAGCCACGGCCCAGGTTAATCGGTTCTATACAATTGAATTTTTTTCCCTGATTCAAAAGAAGTTAACCGCCGATGGGGTTTTTTCTTTCATATTGCCCTCATCAGAAAATTATCTCTCTGATGAACAAGCCCAGTTCCTGGCTTCTATTTACTTTTCCTTAAAGAAGGTTTTCCCGGAAATCAAAATCATTCCCGGGGACAATAATATTTTTCTCGCCTCGAGTAAAAATCTGGACGATTCTTTCCAGTTTTTTTCAGATAGCTTAAAGAAATACAAAATTAAGACTCTTTATTTCCGGCCTGAACTTCTTTTCAGTCGGCTGACTCAGCTAAAAAGAGACTATCTCTACCAGAGAATTTTATCAGTCAAAAAGCCGCGCCTGAACTATGACCAGGCTCCAATCAGCTATTTCTTCAACATTCTCCTCTGGAGCAAGCAATTTCATGGAATCGAAGGTAAAATTCTTAACCGGATCAATCGCTTAGGTCAGTTCTGGCTTTTTAACCTGCCGCTTTTAATTGCCTTACTTATATTTATCCTTGTAGGAATATTCCAGAAGCCAACCGGGACCATTTATCTCCTTCCAGTTATGGTGATGGGTTTTACTACCATCATGGCTGAAATCGGCTTTATCATCGCCTTTCAAGCTGAGTTAGGATTAGTCTTTGGAAAAATTTCTCTTCTTCTGACGATGTTCATGCTGGGATTGTTCCTGGGCTCTTCAGCCGCTCGGCCTTTATTCGGTCATCAGCCGGGCCAGGTCGGTTATCTGATGGCTTCTCAGGCCGGATTGATAATTGTCCTGGTCTTATCAGCAGCCAGCTTAAAGCTCGGGTCAGAAATACTTTTTTATTTGTTGCTCTTGGCCATGGGCACCCTTAGCGGATTGCTATTCGCCATAAGCAATTCTATTTTCCTTCAACACCAACCGCGCTATGGCCTTGGCTATGCTCTGGACCTACTTGGCTCCTTCTTGGGAGCCTGGTTGGTTACTTCAGTCTACATTCCTCTTTTAGGCTTAAAACTTCTTTTTTCCTTCCTTATACTGGTGAACTCATTCTGCCTCATTTTAATTGTTCTCAGGTTTTACCCCCTGAAAAAATAAAGAAAAAAATGGCAGGCAACTTTCTCCTTTGCCCGGATTTTCTATATAATAAATACTCAAGTCAATAAAAAGAAAAATTTAATGAAAAAGTTCTTAAACAATAGGATTATCCGCTTCTTGAAAAATAAATTGAGATGGGCTGACTCTGCCGATTTGAATTTTAAACTTATCAGCCTGAGCATTGCGGTTATTCTCCATTTGCTTCTCATTCTTTATTTGCGGCAGGCTAAGGTTTACGTCAAAATACTGCCCTTTAAAACAGAAACCGAAGTGGCGGTAAAAAAATATCCCCCGGTTAATTTTCCATCGAATCTACCAGAAGTCATTAACCAGCCTCCCCAGCCTAAAGAAGCTCCCACTGGCGGACAGGCTGGAGAAAAAACTCCAGGAGGGTCTGGA
>PNJE01000113.1 GCA_002877915.1 Candidatus Aminicenantota bacterium | reverse complement strand
GCGCTGGAATATGGATTGCGGCGGCGGTCAGCTTATGGATTGGGTCGGGCACCATGTGGACATTGCTCACTGGGGCATGGGCTGGGACCGCACCGGACCGGTGGAGGTTGAAGCCCGCGGCGAATATCCAAAAGGCGGCGTTTACAACAGCCCGGTTCGCTACTGGGTTGAAGCCAAATACGCCGATGGCACGCCGATGATTGTAGCTGGTGGTTACCCCCAGATCTGGAGTGGAACCAAATGGATTGGTGAGAAAGGCTGGATATGGGTTGACCGCGGCCAGTTTGAGACCGAGCCCGCTTCGCTCAAGAATGAAGTCATCAGCCCAGAAGAAATTAGGCTTTACAAGAGTCGTGACCATTACCAGAATTTCCTCGATTGCGTACGGAGCAGAAAAGAGACTATTACCCCGGCCGAAGTGGCTCATCGGTCGGCCAGCGTCGGGCATCTGGCAATGATATCTATGACAGTTGGCAGAAAAATCAAATGGGACCCAGTCAATGAAAAAATCATCGGCGACCAGGATGCTGAGAGATTACTCAGCCGTTCTTACCGAAAGCCATGGATTCTGCCTGAATGAAAGGAGAGATGACCATGGGAAGCAAGGATAAAAATGAATTAGTGGTGGTAGGAACAAGAGGGCTTGCATTAAGGAAGTTCGTCAAGCAGGCGAATAAAAGAATGGAGAGTAACAATCTGGATTTTAAAGATGTAGCTTATCAGGCGGTAATTCAGGCAGGTTTTAAAAATCAAAAAGATAAGAAGAGATTAAGAAGCCTTAGCGAACTGGACACAGATGCCTATCGCGATATAAGTTCCATAACAGGCACTCAAAATTCAGGGAAGGGATTTTATGATTGGTCTTCTTTTAAAAGTTCGTTTTTGAAAATTCAGGGAATCCCTCTTTCTATTTTTGTTTTCTTGGTTTCTTTTCTTCTTATGTTTCCCGTTTCAGCTATTTCTGGTTCTTCATATTCGGTTGGCCCGCTTGCCTTAGGACGACAGTTAATAAGCCCGCAGAATAGCCTTGAGGAGTTAGACCAGGTTTTAAAAACCCTAAAAAAATTCGACCACAGTCAGGGAGAGGGGCCGGCGCTGGCGCTGGAAAGGCTTATATTTAGCTTGAAGGATGACCCAAAACTGCGGTTGGCGGCTGAGAAGAAGATGTTGCAATTCTTTGCTGGCTCGGCAACTAGGGACGCCTGCATGGCAGTAAGTAAGCCCCTGAGCTGGATAGCTGGTTCTGAATCAGTTAAAGCCTTATCTCCTTTTCTTTTAAGCCCCGAAAAATCCGACCCGGTTCGTTATGTGCTTGAAAGAATAACCGGCGATGAGGCTGATAAAGCGTTGATCGAAGCTCTCGACAGGGCACCGGCTGAAATAAAGCCCGGAATCATCAGCAGCTTGGGGCACAGACGGACGAGCACGGCTGTCCCTCAGTTAGATAAGCTTCTTAAGCAAAACTCATCTACAGTTATCATTACGACGGCGCTTGAAGCTCTGGGCAATATTGGCGGCAGTTTAGCCTGCAATGTGCTCATGAATTATCTTAAATCCAGCGATGAGAAAACCCGCCTTCTGGCGGCAGATTCGCTTTTAAGGATGGCCAACAGGGAAATTAAAAACAGACAATATGAGAATGCCTCCGCCGTAGCGAGTTCGTTACTAAAGGCCACGCTCACTCCTTCAGAAAAGCGGGCCGCCTGGAAGGTAAAAATTCTGGCGGCAGGCGACAACGGAGAGCATGAAATCCAGGCCGCCCTAAAAAGCAAAGATGAACTGGCGGCGCAAGCCAGTTGGGCTAATCCCGCGCCTGGTGTCGCAGGATAAAATTGATTCCTACCTGGAGCTTTTGGCCAGCCTTCCGGATAATCTTCAAGTTCAGGTCGCAGCTGTCCTGGCAAATTATCCTGTTCCTGCAGCTCGCCAATACCTGGTAAACCTGGCCGGCAAATTAGCTTCGGCTGAAGTCAGGACAGAAGCCATCGTCAGCTTGGGGAAGATTGGCGATAGTTCAACGGTGGAGTTTCTAGCAGAAAAAGCCGCTACCGCCCACGGAAATGAAAAAGCCGCCGCTAAAGAAAGCCTGGCAGCTTTGCGCGGTAGAGAAGTTGATAAAAAAATACTGGAGATTCTTTCTACATCCTCTGTCCAAGAGCTGCGTAACGAATTGCTGCTGGCCGCCTGCGAAAGAAACATCAGGGAAAGCCGGGAATATTTCCTGAAAGAAGCAGCTAATCCTTCAGCCGATGTGGCTTTGGTTTCCCGGGGGTTGAGAGCCTTTGGCGATATCAGCTTGGCTGAAGAACTTTTGAATGTAGCCTATAAAAGTGAAGATGAAGCTTTTCGGGAGGAAATGGCTGGCATCATAGCTGCCTGGGCCAAGCAAAGTGCCCGGCCGGATGCTCGCTCGAGCTATTTCCGAAACCTGCTCGGTGCGGAAAAGCAGCCAGAGAGACAGGCTCTGCTCATTTCTATAATCGGGAAAATCGGCGAAAGAAACTCGCTGCCGTTGCTGCGGGGTTATTTGAAGAGCCAGGAGCCAAAACTAAGGGAAGCCGCTGTCCGAGCGCTAACCGACTGGCCTGAGGTTGAAGCCCGCGATGACCTGATGTTCATAGCCCGCGTCTCGGCCGACCTTAAAGAAAAGGTCCTGGGTATCAGGGGGCTGGTTCGGCTGACGACCTCTGAGAAATGCCGGCGACCGGAAGCGGTGGTTGACTCGCTGAAGGAAATTTATGCCTTATGCCCGAGAGCCGAAGAGAAAAAATTAGTCCTGGCGGTTTTTCCGGATTTTCCCTGCGAGCCCGGGCTTTCTTTCTGCCAGTCGCTGGACAATGACCCAGAAGTCGGCCCTGAAGCCCGCACCGCGGCTGAAAAAATCACCCAGCGTCTTAAAAGATAGTAATCTGGCTAGGATAAAAAAATGAATCGGACCTCTGAGGAATTAAAAGAATATTCCAGGGAACATCTTATTTACGAAATCTGGATGTTTTTTCCTCTTATATCAACGAAAAAAATAATTGAAGAATTTTGTCAGAAATCTACAAAATTCAGATCCTATCCTTAGAGAGAAATTAATAGAAAAAATAAAAGTAATTAATAATATTCTGGTTGAATCATTTGTCATTCATATGCGGAATATAATAAATTTTCTGTATCAACATGGCAAAAGAGATGATGTAACGGCTCGCGATTTTGTTATTGATCCTAATAAATGGGAAGAACAGAGGGGCAAGTTAAAGGACTTCAAATTATTAAAATTATTAAATGATGCAAAAACAAGAGCAGATAAAGAGATAGCGCATCTTACATGGAAAAGAATCGACGGAGCTCCGCCTGAAAAAGAATGGCCTTTTTATGAGATAGCTCAAGCAATAAAAGAGAAATTAAAGATTTTTGCCGAGAATGCCGACAAAAATAAGCTTCATGAAGACGTTAGAAATTTTGTTAATTCCTTATCTTGAATAACTGGTACTGTGATATTCTGTTCTCGGGAAAGTCCTTCCCTCGCTGTGGATTAAGGTTCAGTTCAATATACCAGCTAAAATATTTCTGGTTTATAAGTATTTATGTCGATTGCAACATTACGGCTAGTGTAAGCAATAGTTTGAAATTCTAAGCGATCTGTTTGCTGCTCAGAGAATAGGGAGCGCCTCAGATTAGAAAATATAAGAGCTTCCTCCGGGGTGGCTCCTATGGCCGGACTTCCGCCGCGCCGCCTCCAAATACTCCCTTTACCCTGGATACCATCTCCTAGCCTGAAAGAAAATTCTATTTGACAAATGGACGTCTATTTGATAATTATAATTACATGGTAATTAGACCATACTGGCTGAAAAAAATCCATGAGGCTTGGCAAAAACGCCCGATAGTCTGGCTGGCTGGTGTCCGTCGGGTCGGGAAAACCACTCTTGCCAGGATGATTCCTGATTCCGTTTACGTAAATTGTGATCTGCCGTCCGATGCCCGGAGGCTTGATGACCCAGAGCTATTTTTCCGTGCACAGAAAAGAACCTCCACCATTATACTTGATGAGGTCCACCGGTTAGCTGACCCCAGCCGGGTTCTGAAAGTGGCTGCCGATTCATTTCCCCATCTTCGGATTCTGGCAACAGGATCATCGACGCTGGCCGCGACCAGGAAATTTAAGGATGCCTTGACGGGACGGAAAATAACCATTCATTTACTTCCCGTGCTATGGAGTGAATGCCAGAAAGATTTTGGCCTCCTGGACCTCGACCGGCGCTTGCTGCACGGCGGGCTGCCTGAATTCTTGCTTAGCAATCAAAAGGATGATTCTCTTTTCTCTGAGTGGATAGACAGCTTTTATGCCAGAGACATTGAGGAACTGTTTGCAGTCAGGGAACGCAGCGGGTTTCTCGATCTTTTTCGGCTTATGCTGAGAAGCAGCGGCGGGCTGGTAGATTATTCCCAGTTGTCCCGGGAATGTGACCTCAGCCGGCCGACCGTGAAAAGCTATCTCGAAGCTTTAAGCATCTCCCTGGTAATCTATCCAGTAAGACCATTTCATGGTGGTGGAAGAAGAGAGCTGGTTAAGAGGCCTAAGGTTTATGGTTTTGATACCGGTTTTGTGACTTACGTAAGAGGCTGGAACGTAATCAGAGAAGAAGACCGCGGGCTACTCTGGGAGCATCTGGTCCTCGACTGTCTACGAGCTCGCACTGGCGGTGAAGGAATCTTTTTCTGGAGAGATAAATCAGGCCGAGAGATTGACTTTGTGATTCGCCGGGGAGAGGAAGTTGATGCTTATGAATGTAAGATAAATCCGGAGCGTTTTGATTCTGAATCATTGTGGGCATTCAGGCAAATATATCCTCGCGGCAGAAATTATGTCGTCTGCCCTGGAATTACTGAATCATATGAATGGCGGAGCCGAGGCCTCATCATCCTGGCACTCGGATGCGAAAAACTGCTCTAAAAGTCATCAGGTTAAAGGTATGTCCTTCATAAAACGCCTGGTTTTCTTCCTGGTGGGTTTTTAGGAATTCTTTTATTGAATGGAACAGCGGAAACAACCCATTCAGGGTGGTGGAAATAAATTCGCCGGGTTTTGAACTTCTGGTTAATTTTTAGTATTATTATTAGAAATTACCGTCAGAAAAAAATTTTTTTCAATTTTCAACTTTATCACGCTCGTTTAACAGAACGATGAAGTAGATATCTCCCTTTTTGCTTACCAGCTTACCGTCAGGTTTTTTATTTTTTTCTGGACCAGAAACTAAACCTAAATACATCTGTTCCGTAATGTCCCAAAGGCATTCAGATTTTTTGATGGTTTTTGAATCTGAGGCTGATTTAATTTTAAGTTTTATATCAAATAGAATCTGTTGTGGCCCGGCTGCTTTTTTCCCTTCTATGCAGAGCATTAAATTATTTCCTCCGGCCAAGTCAACTTGCCTGAAGAAAGTTTTGTTCTTGCTTAAATCAAGCTGGATGGTTTTTTCCTCGAATAGGCAATTTACCTTCACCTTTTGACCTAAATTATTTTCTGGAAGTTTGCTACGCGAAAAGTCAGCAATTCGCTCGACGTCTGTTCTAATCACCCGGGAGCTAAAAAGCATTCCTTCATCAGGAAATCGAAAGGATAAATCTGCTCCTTTTATTAAAACGAAAGGATGACCGTCTTTTTCGAATTCTTCCCTTATATGCTGAATACCTGGAATTTCAAATATCCAGAGGTGCAAAGTTGAAGATATGATGGGTGTGGATAATGGAAATGAAGATGTTCCTAAAGACAAGAGTACCCACAAGAACACGGCGACTTTGTTTATTCGATAAGAACTTAGCTTGGCTCGAAGAGGTATTGATTTTATTTATCTCTTCTTAGGACATTATTTAGAAAAAGTACTATTGGCTGTCCAATTTGGGCTTAGGTATAAATACAATGCCTATATTGGCATTCTCCGCCGCTGCCACCACATTCCCAGCCGGTAAGATGTCAGACAGTTGAGCCCTGTACATATTCAGGGCAACAGCCACAACCTGGTTCAAGAACACAGGAGCAGTTATCTGCCGGCACATTTCCCCGGATGGGAAGAAACAACAACAAAAAAACGCCGATCGAAATGATCGCCAGAGTCACTTTAATTTTTTTCACCGCACCCTCCTTTTTGTGACCCAGATTTTTTCCTGGTCACTTATCATGAAAAATTGACCTCTCCAGAAATATAAAGACTTTACTTTTTCTAGCCCTGGCAAACTTATGGGGCCAGAAAGGCATTTCTGCTCAGGATCAAAAATCCATAATTTCTGACTATGACTATCTTTTCCCGGCCTGAGTTGGACCACGTATAAATTGTCTCTTTCATCGACACAAAAATTGGTGTACAGAAGAAAGCTAAGAATATCGGTTTGAATGTTGCTTAGTCTGGCTTCTTTTTCTAAATTTGCCTTAAGCTCTCTGGCAATTTTTTGAAGAGAGTCGTCCTGAATTCGAAATCTCCGGCCCAATAAACCATCAGGATAAATTTCAATGAACTCACCATCCAAGCGATTAAAATGCAGCATGGTCTTCCCTTGGTTATAAAGGCCAAGGGCTGATTCATTTCCGATGTTTTTTCTGTAAACCATTATGGGATCTTCTCTTTTCAGCAGGTTGTTTTTATAATGGCCATGGGCATCATATACATCCATTAAATGAGCACTCAAGCTGTAGGCTATGATGTAGTTTGAATCAGGGGCGAGAAGGATAGCCGAGGGATAAGAATAAGCAATTTCCTCTGGAACCTCCAAATTCATTCGGTCGAGGAATTCGCCGCTTAGCGTAAATAAATCCAATCTTTTGGGAAAACGTTCCAGGACGACAATCTTATCTGAGCAAACAGCGAAATCTACCGGGTCCTCCAGCTCTCCCGGTCCCTGGCCGGGTGAGCCTATGGAATAAAGGTAGGAAAAAGATTCAGAAAAAACAAAAATCTTCTTCTGCCGCTGGTCAAAAACAAAAATTCTATCCCGAGAAAAATCAAGCTTGGTTACTTGCGAAATTACAAATTGTTCGGATTCAGTTTCTATGGGGGAAAAGTCCTGGAAAATATTTAGTTCTTTGTTTCTGCTAATGGGCGTTTTTGCTCAGAATGAGCAAAATTATCGTTGTCAAAATAGCTAAGGCGAGTATGAATATGGTTCGTCCCCGTAAGCTCATCTCGCCCTCATTGTTTTCCTTAATATCAAAAGAAAAAGCAGCTTGTCAAGCTCTAATGGTCATATTCAACAGAGAGAAAATTTTCTTTGAAAAGATAGAAGAAGATGCATAACATAAGAAGAGGAAAATTTAGGCTTAAAATAAAGGAGGAGAACATGATTGAAGGACAGGAAACCTTGGGAAAAGTTACCCAGCTTAAATATGCCATGGTGGGAGGCGGTGTGGGCGCCTTTATCGGCGATGTCCACCGCAAAGCCATTGCCATGGACGGCAAAGCCAGGCTGGTGGCCGGCTGTTTTTCGCAGAGCTATGAAAACACGCTGAAGACAGGAGAACTTCACGGCCTGGATAAAAGCCGGCTTTACCGCAACTACGAGGAGATGCTCAAGGCTGAAGCTGCTCATCCAGACAGACCTGATTTTATTGTCATTGTCACGCCGAACGACACCCATTATCCGATTGCTCGCCTGGCGCTCGACTTAGGCTTTGCCGTGGTCTGCGACAAGCCCTTAGCTACCAGCAGCAAGTTAGCTCAGGAGCTGGCTGACCTGGCCCGCAAAAAGGATTTGCTTTTCTGCGTTACCTACACTTACTCCGGCTTTCCCATCATCAAGCATCTGCGGCATCTGATTGCCAGCGGCGAATTGGGAACTATCCGCTTCGTGGCGGGCGAATATCCGCAAGAATGGTTGGCCACGTTGCTGGAAAAAACCGGACAGAAGCAAGCCGCCTGGCGCACTGACCCGGCCCGAGCCGGCATTTCCAACTGCGTCGGCGACATCGGCTCGCACATCGAGCATATGGTTTCTTATCTCACGGGACTTGAGATTGAATCGCTCTGCGCCCGGCTGGACCACTTTGGCCAAGGTCGGCCGCTTGATGACAACGCTTCCATTATGGTCAATTTTAAAGGCGGAGCGCGCGGGCTTTACTGGTGTTCTCAGATCGCCATCGGCCATGACAACGGGTTCAGGGTGCGGATTTACGGCACTAAGGGAGCAGTGGAGTGGTATCAGGAAGACCCGAACCACGCCAAAATTGCTTATCTTGACCGCCCTGTGGCTTATCTCTCCCGCGGCCGCGACCCGATGTGTCCAAGAGCCCAGGCTCTTTCCCGCATTCCCTCGGGCCACAATGAAGGCTATTTTGAAGCTTTTGCTAACATATATTCGACTTTCATCACGGCGCTTGACAAAAAGCTGCGGGGCGAGCCTTTGACAGAAGATGACCTGGATTTCCCCAACGCCGAAGAAGGTGTGCGCGGCGTGCGCTTCATAGAAAAGTGTGTGGAAAGCTCAAGTAAGGGTGCTGTCTGGGTTAATTTTTGATAAGCTTCCCTGTAATTAGCCGAAGCATATAGAGGTTAAGTAGATATGAGCTTGGTTATTAAAAATCAGTAGAAGGTGAGATGTTACTAATGGTTTCATTGAGGTCTGGACCTAAATTTTGGGCAAAAAACTCAGCTGAATTAAGGAACTTTTTAAAAAAAAATAATATTATCCTATAGAGGAGGGGAAAAAAGATTTAATTGAAACTGGGGCCCAATCTCAAGTATGACATCTGAAATCAAAATAAGTGAAAGAAAAATCAGAAGAGAAGTAATTAATCGAAAAAAAATCAAGAATAAAATAGATTGTTAAATTGAAATAAAGCATCAAGGAGAGAAAAATGAAAAGACCTGTGACTTTATTCACTGGGCAATGGGCCGACCTGCCTTTTGAGGTCCTCTGCCAGAAAGCGAGCGCCTGGGGCTATGACGGCCTGGAAATAGCTTGCTGGGGAGACCATCTGGAAGTCAACAAGGCAGCTGAAGACAAATCTTATGTTCAGAAAAAGCTGGAGACCTTGGCGGCTAACAACCTCAAATGCTGGGCTCTGGGGGCTCACTTAGCCGGACAGTGCGTCGGCGATCTTTATGATCCACGGCTGGACACTTTTGCCCCAGATGAGGTTAAAGGC
>PNJE01000040.1 GCA_002877915.1 Candidatus Aminicenantota bacterium | reverse complement strand
AAGGGGAACGAGAGCGTCGGGCCAAA
The DNA here is from genome assembly GCA_002877915.1 of Candidatus Aminicenantota bacterium. Classification (GTDB taxonomy): domain Bacteria; phylum Acidobacteriota; class Aminicenantia; order Aminicenantales; family Saccharicenantaceae; genus Saccharicenans. The sequence continues at coordinate 9,105 of PNJE01000040.1, read as the reverse complement.
GAGCTTTTAAGATTTTTTGGCCTGGAAGAAGCCGGGGACCGAAAATTTGCTGATTACTCCAAGGGGATGAAACGCAAACTGACCATTGCCGCTGGCCTCATCCATCAGCCGAAGATTTTATTCCTGGATGAGCCAACGACGGGCATAGATGTGGCCAGTGCCAGACAGATTCGCCAGTTGATAGGCAGGCTCAATCGCGCTGGAACTACCATCTTTCTGACGACTCACTACATTGAAGAAGCCGAGCGGCTGTGCCAGAGAATTGCCTTTATCGTTTCGGGGCGAATTATCAAAATTGATAGCTTGGAAAATTTGCTTCAGCCGCTAAAAGGCCAGCACTTGTTACTAATAAGCTTTTCCGGTGAGTTAGCTGCGACTGATGCGCTCAAGGCTGACCTGGCGGCCGCGTTTCCGGAACTTGGATTTGAGTTTGTCAATTCGAGCCGGCTCCGCGTTAAATCGAATCAAACAATAGCCGTTGGGCCCTTAGTGCGCTTTTTTGAAGAGCGCGGCTGTGAAATTGTTGAAGCCAGACGACTTCATCCCTCGCTGGAAGAAGTCTTTGTGGAGCTCACTGGCATTGAGGTTGAGCTGATGAAAAAAGAAAAAGAAAAGAAAAAGGAGTCTGGAGGAGATTGATGATGAAGGGAACGACTGTTTGAATATGCGGGGAATAGGAATATAGATAAATTAAAAAGTAAGTTAGAAGTCGCGATGTAAAAAAATAAAGACGTGTAAAAGAACGAGGATAGGATATACAGATGAAAGAAAATTTTGGTTTGAGGCTCTTCTGGGCTTTTAATGAGTAAATTTTGGAAATTTTTATTCTCATAGAGGTAATAAAAGGCCAGCCAATGAAAATTTATAGAGGCGAGATTGGACGGCAGTTTTTGTATTTTATTTATATTTCTGCAGTTGGCTTAATTAATAATAAACTGACCAAACTCAAATCTAGCGGCTGGTGCTTCATAATCTCTCATTTTGGTCCACAAGAAAGTCGGATGGGCCATATTTGTTTTCGGTGAGTGTATAAATATATAAGAGTGGCGGCGTTAAGCCCGGACGATAGGTTTTGAAGTTAAGAAGGTCTTTAGCTAAAGAAACAGAGAGGAAATGATCGATTAGTGGTCAGACAAGAAAAAAATAAAAAAAACAGAAAAACGAGAAAGTAGTTATTGGAAAATTAAACAGTAAAACAGTCAATAGCAAAGCGGACAAGAAAACGCTTGCTGGAGAAAGCAATAAACGCAGCGGTTAAAATGGAAGGAGGCGGCAGATGAAAGTAATTGGCGATGCCCAAGCCTGGCAGCGACCAACTCGCTCCACAACCTGGGTTGCTTTCTGGAATATCCTGGCTAAGGACATGCGCACCTACTACCTTAAGCCACCCAACATCAGCTGGGGAATTATTTTTCCTCTGGCCTGGACCGGGATGTTTTTCATCCGGTCAGGAAGCGGGCTTTCGGGGGTGATGAGCCTTCTGCCTGGGGTGGTGGCCCTGTCAATTCTTTTCGGCACGACCTCACTGCTGGCCGTGACCATCACTTTTGAGAAAAAGAGCCGCTCGTTTGATAGGCTGCTCCTGGCACCGATTCCTCTTGAGGTATTGATGCTGGCCAAAACTTCGGGGGCGATTCTTTTTGGCGTAGTGAATGCTTTTATCCCGGTGGTCATGGCTGCTTTTATTGCTAATCTGAGCGCGGTCAACTGGGGGTATTTCCTGGCGGCTGTGGTGCTTATCGCCATGGCTTCTACTTTTCTGGGCCTGTTCATTGCTGTGGCCGTAAGCGAGGTTTTTGAAGCCCAGACCTTTTCTAATTTCTTCCGTTTTCCGATGGTTTTTCTGTGCGGGTTGTTTTTTCCGGTGAGCAAGCTTCCTCTTTTTCTCCGGCCGCTTTCTTATGTCTTCCCGCTAACTTATGGAGCTGACATCTTGCATGGCGCGGTCAATGGAGGAAACTTTTTGGCCTACGGCCTTGATTTTTCTGTGCTTACTGCTTTCTGTGTCCTTCTTTTTATCTTGAGCCTGCGCAATGTGAGAAGGAAATGGATTAAGTAAAAAGAGGGAAAAGGGGGACACTATACTCATTCCCCAATTTTCCAACAAAAATCCGTGAAAAGAATGTAAGAAATAGAGGTTATGGAATTCTGCGCTTCGTTTTTCAAAATTTGTTGATAGCTTTTTATAAAAAAAGGATGCACTTTTTGAAATGGGGTATGGGGAGAATCCAAAATGGTGAGGAGATGGTAATGGTAGGGTGGGTAGTAATGGTTTAATGATGGGAAGTGGAGAAGTGGGGTTGTGAGGAAGCGGGGCGCATCCATGCTATCTTAATGATTATTTAAAGTTGTTGAATTGGTTGAATTGTGGTTTGAATTGGGGTCGGACCACGCTATCTCGCTGAATAATAATAAATTAATATTGTTTGAAGTCTCACAATAAAGCCTTAGAAGCGATTTTTGGGGGTAGAAAAAATCGTTTAATTATGAAATTAGAAAAACTTATTTATTAATGGAATTAGGCGGAGATCAATCTAAAGTCCCGTTCGCTTTTTAGGCTTAAATTATATTTTGCCCCCCTCAAAATTGTCTTTAAGGCTGTTTTTTAGGGCTAAAATATGCGTTAACTTAAATAAAATCAACATGTTGTGATGGTCCAACCCCAAAAGTCCGCTAAAAGTCCCAAAGGTACCAAAAGTCGATTACCAAAGGTCGACCTAATTTCGAAAAGAGCGAAGAGGAAAAAATTAGGAAACGAGTATTGTGTCCCTTTTTACCACAGTTGGGACGGTCTGGGGACCATCGGGCAGGACAGCAATGGTAGCTTCCGGGTTGGAGCGAAGCAGATCGGCGACGGTTTCTTCAATCGAGCGGCACGGCGTAAGGTGTGAGCGCCGGGTTTCTTCTTCGGTCAGGCCGGCGGTAAAAAGGTGAACGCTGGCTTTAAGCCGTATCTGGGCCAGGATTTGAGCCTCCCACTGGTCGTGGCAACGAAAGCCCGGAGACATAACCCGGGCTAAAATCTCTTCCGGCGAGCTGGCTTCCCACAGCAGGCGCTTGAATTCGCCGTGATTGGGAATCCCGTCCCAACACTCTGCCGCCATGATGATATCCCCGCCCGGGTTGACATTCCTTTAACCGCCTGGTAGAGATTTAGGTCGAGCGGATACCCGCTGTTACTGGTAATAACGATGTCGAACGGCTCAGGCACCGGCCTTATAGCATGCCGTCGAGCAAACTCGCAGCCAGCCCGATGAACTTCCACCAGGTCGCCAGCAAACACGCCGGTAATCTGGCGGGCCTGGTTCAGGGTGACGTTAAGGATAAACGTTGGTTTGGTAAGCAGGGCAATTTCGAGCATTTCTTCCCAGAGGGGGTTGCCTTCAGTAATGGTCCAGGTTGCCTGTGGGTCGGCCAGCATGGTCGCTCCGTGATTGTCCAGGATGCTGTCCACATCAGCAATGCCCGGCAAAACTGCTTTTGGTCCGCCGCTGAAGCCGGCAAAAAAATGCGGTTCAATAAAACCGGTCAGGATGCGAACCGAGGCTTCAAGATAAGTACGGTTGACGTGTACGTCCCGTCCGGCGCGGTTTTTGCCAACCGGTGCCATGGTGGCTTTGTCCCAGGCATTATGCTGGACGATACGGTAACGATTGACCACGGCTTCCCCCAGCATTTTTTTAAGCTCGTCTTCTGTTTGCGGTCGATGCGTGCCGAGGGCATTTACCAGGATGACCCGGTCATCAGGCACACCCGCGCGGGCCAGCTCTTCCAGCAGGACAGGCAGCACGCGGTCGTTGGGCATCGGCCTGGTCAGGTCGCTGAAGACTATGGCAACTGTGTCTGAAGGTTTGACCAGCTGGCGAAGCGGTGCCGAGCCAACAGACGAGTTCAGAGCAGAAGCCAGCGCTTCGCGCTCGTCATCCAGGCCAGGAACAAATTCAGGTTCTATTATTGATACCCGGGCATCATCCGGAAGTTCAATTTCCAATCCTTTTCGGCCATAAGCTAACTTTATGCGCATTCTTTACCTCCGCAGCCTTCTGCCAGATTATAACATGAAGAAAAAAATCGGGGCAGGGAGGTTATCAGCAGATTTAAATTTTGGGCTTTTATTGAGGCTGCCAATACAGTGGTCATTTTCCATAAAAAATGGATTGATAAACATGCTGCCAGGCTTATACTTTAGGCTAAGGGCTAAGAAAGGGCATAGTAAAGCTGTAGTAGCGGTGGCCAGACATTTAGCTGAAGCCGACTACTGGATTTTAAAGAAAAAAGAACCATATAGAGAAAGAGATGACAAGAAACCAGTTTCGTCCACCCAGAAGTAAGCGCGATTTTTCGCCTGAGAGTTTGAGTCTCGGAAATTGGAGGCGAAACTTCTGGGGGACATGCTCATGCCGTTATAACAGCGCATACATGCATCTGACGAAGCGGGGAAATGAGCAAAGGACGATAATGGTTTTAAATAAAAAAGGAGGTACTTGACACAGCGCTTTCATACATGCGAACAAATCTTGACACGGCCAATTTTTAAGTAGCTTATTTAGAGAAATTCCATATTTCTTGTGAGCGACTGACTGTTAATTCTCTTATTTTTGTTGGCGATTTTTTGAATAATTTCTGGAAGAACTGGGGAAAATATAGCGGCACATAGCCTGCTTCAAGGGCTATGGTCTTGATAGGCTTATCGGTAGAGATAAGCTGACAGAGCGCCCGGCAGCATCTCTCTTTGGCTCGAAAGGTTCTAAGCGATATCCCAGCTAAACGCCTGAAGTTTTCAGAAAGCCAGGATGAAGAACAGTCTACTCTCCCGGCTAAGTCCCTAAGTTGGAATGATTCATCGTCAGATTCGATTTTTATTCTCTGAACTTCTATTATTTTGCTAAGTTGGCTGAAGGCTAAGACAGGGAAAGAAGGCAAGCCAGCATAATACTTGGAATTTCTCAATGATAAAAGCCAGTCCTTCTGAACAGCATCGAAGCCAGCGTCGTTTAGAATCCTTAAAAAGAAGCCTAAAAAGCCGACTCCATTCTTGATTATAACTGGCTTCAGTATCACCGCAGGTGTGGACTTATGATGATAGACAAACAGGATTTTTTTCAGACACTTGGCGAGGTGGCCCCGATAATCACAATCGGTCAGAATGAGGGTAAATAGGTTCTTCGGCCAAAAATTGATGAAACCATCTATTTTTAAAATAGAACCGATAGACGGAAGGTGAGCTGGTTTGCTTTAAAGCTTAGCAGCGAGATTATATTCTTGGAACGGATCAACTGTGGATTGATGGCTTCTCTTAATTTTTTTATATAAAAAGCTTTTAAGAACGGATATTTTATCATATCACCTGTCATAACTATCTTGTTTGAACTATCCAACAGAAAAAGATTTGAATTGCCATAAGTAATTTCTTGACGTATCACCAATAGGTTATAATCTTTAAGTAATTGATCAAGCCAATATCTTATATAATTATCTGACTTTTCTTCTGTTATTAAACAAAACTCAATTTTATGTATTCTCTGTAGTTCTTGATAAAAATTATATATTTTTATTAAATCTACAATACAGACCGAGCAATCAAAATTTATCATATACACCAATTTAAAATTAGTCTGAAGCTGTTCTGGATCGCAGGACAAAACATGGTTATCTGTATTTCCATTGCCTATAAATTGTTTTAAATCATTCGAAAGTTCAAATTTTTTTCCTATCTGAGAATCTATTTTTCTGATGATCAACTCTTTGAAATAAATCTTTTTTAAATTTTGTATGGCTAAGAAAATCGATAAAGAAAATATCATTAAAATAATTAAAAAAAATAATCTTTTAAGGATCTTTTTAGCATAAGAGACAGTCATAAAGAGGTTAGGCCTTCAGAAGGTCCCAATGATTAGTGACAAGGACCTATTCCGTTATCGTAATGATCATCCACTCTAACCCCATCGATGATGCATACAGATTTCAACTGAGGACAGCATGTTCCCTCTCCTGATTTAGCAGAAAGGTAATTAGCTATGAAGGTCGAAGCTAAAATTATCGTAGTTATAAGCAAAATAAAGCTTATTGCCGCTAGGACCTTTTTTTCCATTTTGAAATTACCTCCTTTCTTTTTATTTATTTCCCAGACTGTCTCCTATGCTTTTATATTGAAATTTCAATACCACCCCATTTTCTGTCAACCCGAATATGGTAGAGCCATCTTCAGTTATCTCCATTTCAAAGATATTCTTGTCTAATTCAATCTGTTCTAAAATTTCGTCATTCTCATCAAGAACATAAATAATATTCCCCAAATTTTCTTTTTCGAAGAAATTCCTTCCTGAATAAAGTAGAAACAACCTATCTATTTTGTTGTTATAGCAAATATCAAAATACCCAAATCTTGTTTTCTTGTTGGGAGCCATCGTATAGTACTGGCCAGCAGGAACTACATCGTACTGGGGGAAAAATGATTCGGGGCCATAAAGGGTTGAAATTAAATCACCGTTCGGATTGTATTTTTCAACAATTGAACCATATAATGTTGCTACGTAAATTTCATTAGATTTATCTCTATAGACAATTTCTCCCTGAAAACCTTGGGAGTGTTGGCTGGCGAATTTTTCTTCTTTTACAGGAATTTTTCCGATAATCCTTATAAAATTTCCGTTTGTATCATATATAGCAACTCTTCCTTTAAAAAAGGCACCAAGAGCCAATATTTTTCCATCAGGAGAAAGTGTCAATCGAAAGGGGATTCCTGTCTCTTCAACAATCTTAATTATTTTTTCTGGATAATAATTGCAGTTAAGAATTTTAATTATATTAAATTTTTTAAAATTTCCTGTTGATAAATCAAATATCCAAAATGAATTTTGATCTTGTGGATCTTGGATTATCTGAGAAAATGAAATGAATTCATCCGGTCCTTGACCTCTTCTTCCAAAAGATTTCAATAATTTAGCAGATTTTAAATCAACTATCCGTACTATTTTATCGGCTTTATAATCTCCTAATACTAAATAATTATTTATTAATCCAATCCTGCGTGGCGAATAATCTTCAAATTTAACGAATTCAATTGAATATAGTTTTCTAGTTCTGTCGGGTTTTTTTAATTTTTTATAATTTATATAGTTATAATTTGCGGATTTACTTGAACATCCGATAAATATAAAAATGAGAAAGAAGACATATATAATAATATATAACTTGATTGCAGTTTTTCTATGGGCATTCTTTTTTCGGGACCGCCTGTTATGAAAGCTTTTGAGCCAATCTTTCATCAAGATAATTACCCCGGCTTTCGATTCGATACTTGTCTTTCTTTATTAGTAAATTAATGCACAAGTTAAATCAAGGAAATTCATATGTCTTTTTTTTTAAAATTATGTCTTTTTTTTCACGCATTAGAATTTTTTAAGCGGAGGGAGTAGCTGAGGAGCTTTCTGAGGGAAGAAGGGGGTGCCCCTAATGTTCTGTGAAATAAGTGGGAAAAATAGAGTGGCTCATAGCCAGCTTCAAGGGCGATGACTTTTATGGGCTTATCGGTGGAGACGAGCTGCCAGAGCGCCCGGCAGCATCTCTCTCTGGCCCGAAATGTTCTAAGTGATATTCCAGCTAAGCGTCCGAAGTTTACAGAAAGCCAGGATGAAGAACAGTCTACTCTCCCGGCTAAATCCTTAAGTTGGAATGACTCATGGTCAGATTCGATTATTATTCTCTGGACTTCAATTATTTTGCTCAGTTGGCTGAAGGGTGGGCTAGGGAAGGTAGGTAAGCCAGCATAATACTTGGAACTTCTCAATGATAAAAGCCAGTCCTTCTGGAAAGCCTCGAAGCCAGCGTCGTTTAGAATTCTGAAAAAGAAACCTGGGCGATCTGCTCCTTTCTTAATTAAGACAGGCTTCAGTATCACCGCGGGTATAGAGTTATGATGATAGATAAACAGGAATTTTTTCAGGCACTTGTCAAGGCGGCACTTATAATCACAATCGGTCAGAATAAGGGAGATTTTGTTATCAGGTAGGTTTTTTCTATGCGCTCTGTAGACTATTACCTTTCCTCTTTTTCCTATGGTTTCATTTATCAGATTTTCTAATTCCCTTTTGCTGGAAAGGAGAAGAATTTTTTCCATCGCCGAGCCCCAGAAGCTCATGTGTTATGCTAAAACATAATAATTTAAAAAGTCAAATTAAGGTCCTCGGCGGGTGGCTAAAAATAGATTATTCCTGCGCTCGGGGCCGCTTCTTGACCAGACAGCCATTGAAGCTCTCAAGTAAGGAATTCTTTCAGGTAAGTGACAGGTTAGGGAATAATCAGTAGCAAATATCGGGGGTAAGGGTCTATTGTAAAAAGGCGCGGTGACGATTCTCGCCCGGTAACTTTTACCGTGACTTCACTCATGTGGGCAGTTAGGGGATGTTCTGATCATTATTTTTCTTCTATTTCGGAGCTAAAGATAATCCAGGTTTGGATATTTTGGATAGCGCCTTTATTTTTGAGGCTTTGAAAGTCAATCATTCGGGCCAGCCCGGCATTTGCTCTTGTAAATAAAAGTTTGTTGGCAGAATCGTAGGCCTGACATTTTCCAGTGACTCCATTAGGTTCAGGCATGAAAATCAATTTGGTTCCGTTATCTGTCGCAAAAACCAGATCCCCTTTATCTCTGGATATCTTTGTTCCGCTTTTTAGCAAAAAGATTTTTCCCGGAGGGTCTGGTTGTGGGCCGAGACCTTTAAAATTTAGCAGGATAAGGTCCTCAGGCAGCACTTGCTGATTTCTAAGTTCGCTTGTATTCAATACATAAATTAATTGACCCTGTTTTGCTGAATGGAGAAGTTGATGAGTTTTATCATACGCTTTAATTCGGAGCAGCCCACCAGTGCCGATTACTTCAATCATCTTGTCCGGCATAATAAATCTTATCAAGTTACCAGAGCTCTCAATTTTAGTCCCTTTCATCAAATGGATGTAATTTTCATCAGAGGCAGAGGAAAGAGAAATGCCAATGAAAATTAGAAGATTAAATAGAATGAAGAAAAAAATTGTTGTTTTTCTGCCCATTTGTTAGTGTACAAAAATGTTCGCAATTTGATTTAGGAGGACGAGCCATCGTAATAT
>PNJE01000097.1 GCA_002877915.1 Candidatus Aminicenantota bacterium | reverse complement strand
TAAATAAAAATTCCAGATAATAAAATCCCCAGGCAGATAACCAGCAGCAGGCGATAATTCTTGATAGCGGCTCTGACTCCAATTTCATAGATTTTAATTAACTTCCTTAAAATAAAGCCCCCTTCGAAACCTTCTGAATCAGCGGGTTGGTCATTTCTTTTCTCAGGATTTACCTTGATAAAAATCGCCGCTAAGGAGGGAGTCATGGTAATGGCCAGAAGAAGGGAAGTGAGCAAAGCCACCACCATCGTTAAAGCCAGAGCCCGGAAAAAAACACCAGTAATACCAGTCAGGAAAGCCAGGGGAATAAAAACCACCACCGGGGTGAGAGTGGAAGCTACTAAGGGAGGAAAGATTTCATTGACTGATTCTCTAATCGCTTCGAAGCGTTCGGTTTTTAAAATAATTTTAGTATGAATCGCTTCGGCCATAACAATGGCATCATCTATCACCAGACCGATAGCCGAGGCGATTCCGCCCAGGGTCATTAGATTGAAAGTAAGCCCGGTAAGTTTCATCGCCAATAAGGTGGTCAGGACCGTAACTGGAATAACCAGGATAGTAACTAAGGTTGTTCCCCAGTTTTTCAGGAAAAAGAACATAATGAACATGGATAAAAAAAGGCCAAAAATGATGGCTTCCCAGACACTTCTGACCGAAGTTCGGACAATTTCTGATTGATCATAGAAAAAAGCCAGCTTTAAATCTGGGGGGAGCTGCTGCTTAAGAGCTTCTAATTCTTTTCTTAAATCCTTGGCGATATTTAAGGTGCTGCCATCGGGCTGGCTGTAAATATTAAGCAAGACCGCATTTACCCCTTCAGCGGTAACTACGTTAAAAACTGGCTCAGGTCCCCGTTCAACCCGGGCGATATCCTTAATTAGCACTGGGTGTCCGTCATTGACCGCGATCACCAGGGAAGAAATTTCATCTATGTTGTGAAGGCGTCCATCAACGACCGTCAGATAAAGAAAATAATTTTCTTCGTGCATTCCAGTTGAAGCCACTAAATTGTTTTTTTCTAAAGCCGAGATAATTTGGTCCAGTCCAAGATGAGCGGCCTGAAGTCTGATGGGGTCCACGATGACCTGGAATTCTGGCGTTCGTCCTCCGACCAGATTTACCCTGGCCACTCCCGGAATCCTGATAAATCTCGGCTTTAAATCGTAGCGGGCAATTTCCCAGAGTTCAGTTATATCTCGCCGGGGACTGGTCAGGCTGATACCGATAATAGGGAAAGCCGAGAAAGTTAGCCGGTAAACTGAAGTGGTAGCCGTTGCCGGCAGCTGGCTTTTGATTTGAGAGAGACGGCCGAGTACATATAATTCAGCCTGGATCATATCCGTTGACCAGGTGAAAAAGACGCTGATTTCGGCTGAGCCGCGCCCGGTAGCCGATCGAATATTGAGGGCACCGGGTATATCCTTCATTGATTCTTCGATTGGCCGGGTAATGGTAGCCATCATTTCTTCTGCGGGCATGACGCCATTGTCAACCAGGATAACCACCCGGGGGAAATTAGTTTGAGGGAAAACGGAAGAAGGAATATTAAACGCAGCATAGATTCCGGCCAGGCATAAAGCCAGCGCCAGGAAAATTATCAGGGAGTTATTTCTCAGGGAAAAATCTCCCAGGCTCCTTCTTTTTCTGAACTGGCGATTCAGATTATCTTCTGGTAAGTTCATGGTCTTAGGCACTAATTTATTTTATTTTTTTATAATCTTTATCTTGGTCACGTCAGGTAGGGCATAGGCTCCCACCGTAACCACGGTCATTCCTTCCTTCAATCCTTCGCCCTTAACCTCTACGAGGCCACGATCCCGCAGGCCCGAAGTGACTGGAATTCGACGGGCAATATTTCCTTCGACGATAGAAATAGCTTCCTGCCCAGGTTGCCTTACTAAGCTATCGATGGGAACAGCTAAGCAATCGCGATGTTCCTCGCAAATAATTTTAAGGCTGATAAAGTTTCCAGGTAAAAGGCCGGAATTGGCTGGCAGAGAGGCCCGGATGAGTATGGTATCAGTCTGAGGGTCAATATCTTTCCCAATATAAATAATGTTCCCGGTAATATTGCTGGCCGGAGTCAAATCTACCGTTTGCCCGACCTGGAGATAATGAGATTCCGAACTCGGCACCCGGGCAGAAATCACCAGCCGGTTAAGATCAATAACCTCAGCCAAAGTTGAACTGGGTTCGACCGTTTGACCTAACTGGACATTTACTTTGGTCAACAAACCCTTGAGGGGAGATTTAATTTGAAGATAGGATAGCTCAGTTAAAGCGGCTGCCAGATTTTCTTCGGCCGCCTGGAGCAAATTTTCAGCTTCTTTATAATTTTTTTCCGAGGTAGATTGAGTGGCCAATAATTTTTTTTGACGTTCGTAATTTTGACGGGCAAACTCCAGCTCTTTCCTGGCCCGGGCAATAGCTATTTCAGCTAAGCGGGAGTCAAGTTTGAAAATCACCTGGCCCTCTTCCACTAACTGTCCCTCTTTGGCCAGAATTTCAGTCAAGAGCCCACCTACCGGTGAGGCAATAAAAGCCACTGCCGGCCGGCGGCCTTCGGCTGCTGGCTCAGGTTCGACCAGGCCATAGGCGTTAACGTAGCGGTGAAGTGTTGTTTTGATTATCTGGCCAACTTCTACCGCTACCTCGGGGTTGATTTGTTCTTCAGCTGAGGCAGAATCTGAAGAAGACCGCCGAAGGAAAAATATAATGATTAATAAAAGCAAGCCCAAAACAACGAGACCGCTGATTTTTTGCTTTTTATTTAGCTTTTTTCTCATGATTATTTCCTTTTTTAGAGGTCAAATCATCGGATGGGCGATTAAGGGTGAAAATCCAATCTTTAACCTCAAGCGGGCTCTGCAGAATATTTTCCAGGTGGCTCAGAGCTCTCTGAGCCTCAATCAAAGATTCCAATCTCAAAAGAGCGGTGTTTTGTAACTCGAGTTCAATAGTAAGCAGGTCAGGTCTGGAGATTTCTCCCAGGCGCCACTGGTTTTCGGCCATTTCTTTCTGGTTTCTTAAATTGTCTAAGAGTCTTTCAGCCGCTTGAACTTTTTCCTGGGCCGCCTGGCATTCCTGGATGGCCACTTCTAAATCGGTTAGGACCTTAGATTGCAGAGACAAAAATTCAGCCGCCTTTTCTTGCCGCCGAGCCTCAGCTTCGGCTATCGGGCCGCGATTGTGGCCGAATATTGGCAATTCCAGGGCTATCCCTATAGTCCACTTATTATCAGTTTGATCGAGTTGATAAGTTGGACCGAAATGAAGGTCTGGATATTGTTTAGCTATTTCTAAGCGCAGAGCCGCCTCGCTGGCCGCATATTCAGACAGGGCACTCAGGATATCAGTTCTCCTAGTCAGGACTCTCCGCCGAACCTCGGCTGGAGGAATCTCGAAATTAAATTTTTCCAGTTCATCGAAAGAGATGCTTATTCCCTCGAGAGCCTTAACTGGCACTCCAACGACTGAAGCTAACCGGCTGCGGGCTTCCTGGTGGGCTCTGACCGCTTCAATCGCCTCTAACTTAGTAAAATTAAGGGCTGCTTTCACCTGGCTCAGTTCATAACCTGATATCTCTCCACTTTCTTTTTTAATTTCTGATAATTTTTCCAGCTCGTCCAGCAGTTGAAGTTTCTCCTGAAGGATTTTTTTTCGGCTCGAGGCCGCATAAAGCTCAACCAGGGCCTGCCGGAGTTCGTATCTTACTGACCAGGCGGCAGATAAAAGATTCCAGCGAGAAGCTTGGGCTAATTGTCGGGCTTCGATAAGCCGGAGGCCTCTTTTTTTAGCCACTTCCACCGGAATATCCAGAGCCACCTCTGGAATCCAAGGCGGCATTAAACTGATTGGAGTGGTTGAGTTGTAGCCAAGCTTAGGATTTAAAACCGGATTGGGGATTTCCCCGGCAGTTATTTGTCCGGCTTTAGCTACCGCCCATTTGGCCCGGGCTATATCTAGTTCTGGATTATAGTAAAAAGCTACGAGCGTGAGAGACTTGAGATCCCAGGTCAAAGGAGGCCAGGAACTAACCTCTTTGTTGACCTGCAAAAAATTGGCCAACTCCGGTGAATCCAGCCTTCTTTCCTCTAAGGTATTCAGATTTTTTTCTGGGGAGAGAAGACGTGGTTGATACTTTATACAGGAATTATTGGAAAAAATTAAGGACAAAAATATGGTCAGCAGAAAGAAAGTTTTTATTCCAGCCAGAGCAGCCTTCAGATTATCCAATTTAAAATTATGGAAACTAAGGGTTCTTTTGGTCAGCATCTTGTCTTTTATTTTTCCTATTAAAATTTCATTTTAACTTTTCCTTAACTCAACTCAAGTAGGAAAATCAGTTCCTGAGTCCAGAATGTCTTATTTGGCAGTTTATCTCCATCTTCTACCGTCAATTTATTCTTATCTTCATTAGTCTTTAGGCTGGACATTTTTAAAGTGCTTATCGGTTATGACCAAGCATTTGTTTTTTTTGGACTGATTTTTATTTATTTTTCTTCCCGCCAATCAAATTAAACATTTTAAACATTTTTGATTTCTCAGGATTTGGTCCTAAAAAGGCCAGCGATTTCTTCAGGCTTGGGGGAGACACCCCGGTGGAAGGCCTCTCCCCCAAAACTGATTTCCAGCCTGAAAAAAAGTCCTTATTTTATTTTTTCTTCTTCCTTAGCTATTACCTTTCCAGTTAGAGCGTCTATATGAACTTCCTGGATGATTTGGCTTCCTGGTGTTGGCAGTATATCGAAAGAAAAGATAATTTTCCCTTTTTCTTTTTCCAGCTCGGCGGCGATGACCGTGCCCGAAACTGCTGCCTGGGCAGCTTTAAGAGCTTCAGGCAAGGATATCTTGGCCGCGGCGACTATTTCCTGAAGTGAGCTCTTAGGTTCTTCTTTTTCAGCTTCTTCCTTCTCGCCTTTCTTTTCTTCTTTTTCCTCCTCTTCTTCCTCGGCCTTGATTTTTTCTTCAGCCTGGCTTATGACCTTTCCCGTGATTGCATCAACCTGGACCTCGGTAATGATGGAACTGGAAATGGAAGGGAGAATATCAAAAGTGAAAATAAGTTTCCCCTTTTCTTTTTCCAGCTCACCGGCAACTGCCTTTCCAGGAGCGGTCTTAAGAGCGGTATTCAGGGCTTCAGTTAGGGTAATTTTGGCTGTAGTTACCATTTCCTTTAGTTCTTCGGCCCTGGATTTCTGACCAAAGGCCGGGCTAAAACTGAAAAAGAAAAGTGAGACCGCTAAAAAAAGAATTGCTGAGAAAAGTTGTTTTTTCATACTAACCTCCATTAAAGTTAATTAAGTACCAAACCATTTTAAGATTCCGGACATTAATTTAAGATTAATTTTTTAAAAATCAGGGCTGCTAGAACTTTCTGGTGGACAAAAAATCTAACCCTCGCTGTTTCTGGATGCCTAATTCAGTTGTTGCTTCTCTTTTTAAAATTAAGAACAAAAATTTAATTTTCAGGTTGGCAATTATCAGAGACGAATTTCTGGCTTCTTTTTTGACGGGAAAATTAGATTCTTTCTTTAATTTTAAAAACCAGCCTTAAATCTTCGGAAGAGTAATTATAAAAGAAGTAAGGCCGGCTTGGCTTCTGACCTGAACTTGTCCGCCATGAATTTCAACTGCGGTTTTAACGATCGCCAATCCCAGGCCGGCACCCTCAACGGCGTTAGAATGGGATTCATCCCCGCGATAGAACCGCTCGAATAAATGGGGAATTTTTTCCGGGGGTATTTCCGGTCCATTATTGGAAATTTCAAGGCTAATTCTATCATTAAATTGCTGGCCCCTGGCCCAGATTGTTCCGTTTGGTCGGTGGTAAAGGACGGCATTCTTTAAAAGATTTATAAAAACTCTTTTCATTTTTTGTATATCAATGGTGGCAATTAGTTCAGGCGAAATTTCATTATGAAAATTGATTTTTTTCTCGGCAGCTTTATCTTTAACCATTTCCCAGGCCTCATTTATTAATTCAAAGAAAGAAGCCCGGCTCAGCTGCAGGGGGCTGCGACCCGCGTCCAGCCGAGCTAAAATGAGCAAATCCTCAATGGTGTTCTGAAGGCCAGAAGCCAGTTCCAGGACTTCATCAATTGCCTGATGATATTCTTCAGAAGAACGCGGATGTCTTTCTAATATCTCGAGAATGTTAATAATAGCAGCTAAAGGTGTTCTGAGCTCATGAGAAGAGTCAACGGTAAACTGCCTTTCTCGTTCAAAGGCTCTATCGAGCCGGTCAAGAGTGTCATTAAGCTGTTTTACCAGAGGCACAAGTTCCCGGTCGTAAGAGCCTGAAGGTATCCTGGTTTTTAAGTTAGAAGCAGATATATTTTTTAAGGTCGAGGAGATCATTTGAATAGGCTTTAGAGCCCGGTTAGAAATGAAAAGGCCCCCAGCGAAAGAAAGGGCCAGAACAGCTGTTCCCCCAATTATGATTATTCTCAAAATAGTTTCCAGCTCTTCATCTATCGGCCGGGTGGATTTAAAAGCCACCAGATAGATAACCGAAGGTAATTCATTTGCTTTTTCGTTATTCCTTTCTTCAACCTCTTCTTCAGGAATAGTAGTTTTTAGGAGCAATATCCGCCAGTAATGCTCTTTATCTGATTTTCTTGTCCGGAAGAAATAGTTATCGGTTGGCGGGTTCTTCTGCCGATCGGCAAAAGAAAAACCAAGGGAATCTAACGAAGACCAGATTTCTGGTAAAGCAGCTTTCTCTGAATTTTCCCTTTCTCTGCTAACTTCAGATCTAATAATCTCGAAAATAACCTGGCCTGAATGGTTAAATATTTTAAATCCAATGGCCGGGTCAATGCCCGATAGATAATTTTGGCTTAAGGTTAAAACCCCGTTTTCTTCCATTCTCAGGTTTTTAATTAAGCTCAGGGTGGCGACCTTTAATTCTGAATCGAGCTTTTGATAAAGGGCGGAACGATGGCTAAGAAAAAAATAGAGGCTTAAGGCTAAGTACACAGCTATCAACAGAGCTGAGAACCAGATGATTAGCTTGATTTTTAATGATTTCACCTTAATCAATTTTAAGGGCATAACCGCCACCTTTTATGGTTTTGATTAATTTTTTGGAATAGGACTGGTCAATTTTCTTTCTTAGATGGTGAATATGAACATCAATTACATTGCTGGTAGTCTCTGAGGCCCAGTCGTAGAGATGATCCCATAGTTCGGTCCGGCTGATTACTTCACCTGGGTGATAGGCCAAGTATTCAATTATGGAGTATTCCTTGGCGGTTAAGAAAATCTCTTTTTCACCCCGCCAGACCTTCCTTTTTCTCGTGTCAATTAACAAGTCACTTATTTTGAGGACCGGATCTTTTCGCTGATGTTCTCTTCGGATTAGAGCTCGGAGACGAGCCAGCAATTCGTCAAAATGAAAAGGTTTTACCAGATAATCATCTGCCCCGGCGTCAAGCCCAGCTACCACCTGATCAGGAGAATCAAGGGCGGTTAAGATCAACACCGGCGTTTGGTTACCCTTTTGACGCCATCTTTTAAGAATTGTCAGGCCGTCTACTTCCGGGAGCATTAGGTCAAGAATGATAGCATCATAGGAATTGCTTTCAGCCAGGAAATGCCCTTCCTGCCCGTTGAGAGCCAGGTCAACGGTATAATTTTCTTCTTTCAAGCCTTTAGATAAACTTTTGGCTAATGGACGATGATCTTCTATGACCAGGATCTTCATTTTTGGCCTCTTTCAAATAAAATAATATGCTTTTCAGATATAATTATAAACTGTGGGCTTAAGGCCCTTATTTTTGGCGCGATTAGAGAATAGCGATTTTTAGATTAATTTAGCATTAATTTTTAATTTCTATGAGGCTAAGAAAACTCGAAAAATGGAAGAAAAAATAAAAGAATCTATCTAAAATTAACGTATGATTATACAGTTTTTTTATAAATTCTTAATTTGGGAAGATTGCCTCAAATATATAATAAATTTGAACAGGCGACTTAAAGAATGGAGATTTTAATTAGAATGATGGCGGCAGAATCTAAGCCCGGCCAAAAGGTAAAAATAAGTTGCGGAATAA
This sequence comes from Candidatus Aminicenantota bacterium, assembly GCA_002877915.1. Classification (GTDB taxonomy): domain Bacteria; phylum Acidobacteriota; class Aminicenantia; order Aminicenantales; family Saccharicenantaceae; genus Saccharicenans. Next base: position 1,174 of record PNJE01000097.1, on the reverse strand, counting down.
AGCCTCATAATTGAGAACCTGGTTAAGATAAATAATCTTGATCATTTGCTCCAGGAGGTAGGATTTGATGTTTATGGCTAATAAGTTCTTCATTCAGCGATCAAGAAAAATAGCTTTAATACTGGTTTTATGGGCCTTTTTGGCAGAGCCTATTTGGTCAGACTCAGGGGCAAAATGTCCTGACGATAGATGAGGCCGTCAAATTAGCCTTAACCCGAAATGAAAATGCTCTAATAACTTATCAGGACGAACAGGTAGCCCAATCAAAGTTTGTTCAGGCCCGATCATATTTTTTCCCCCAGATTTCTGGAACCGGAACTTACACCCGAAACCCCTATGAAGTAACTCGACAGGTAGGTAATCAGAATCTGGTAATTCAGAGATTTAATGCTCTGGGCGGCACGGTCCAATTTAATTTAAGCCTTTTCAGCCCGCAAAATATTCCCACTTTGAAACAGTATCTGTCAGAGCGGGAGGTAGCCAGGTTGACTGCCTCTGAAACCAGGCGCCGATTAGCCTTTGAAGTTTGTACTGCCTATCTCTCCACCCTCAGTTCTCAGTACCTGGTAGAAGCTGCCCGCCATCGGTTTGACTATGTCCGTCAGGCGCTCGAAGCAGCCCAGGCCAGATTTAAAGCCGGGCTGGTTTCTTCCAATGATGTTACTCAAGCTCAACTTGAATACGCCACTGCCGAACTGGGAATAACTCAGGCGGAAGGACAAATTAAAAATAATCTTCTTCAATTAGGTTATTTAGTGAATGAGCCGGAAATCATCAATAAAACTCTGGCCTCACCCGATTTTCTTATCAAAGCTTCTGAAGAAAGCTTTGCTGAAGCTAAGCAACTAGTGGCTGAGGCCCAGGCCAGGCGGCTTGATATCAGCTCTTTGAAATATCATTATCAGGCTCTCCAGGCTTTGAGCTTAATTCCTACTTTAAGCTATCTTCCCTCGTTGAATTTTACCGGGCAATTACGATATACCAATCAGCCCGGCCTTACTGGCAGAGTTATTAACTGGAACCTGGGGATATCACTTTCCTGGAATTTATTTGACGGTTTCAACCGAGAAGCTACCTATAGAATTAGCAAAGCTCTGGCGGTGGAAGCTGACCTCAATCTGAAAGCTGCTTTGCGGCGGGTAGAAGTGGATGTTGAGGATGCCCTGGTCGCTCT
>PNJE01000107.1 GCA_002877915.1 Candidatus Aminicenantota bacterium | reverse complement strand
AGACTTCAAATTCAATCTGTCCCCACAACTACTCTTATTCGAAAATCTTACTTTACTTTCTTCAGTTCTTCTTCCAGCTTTTTCTTGGAAGCGGCTTTTTCTCTCAGTTCCTTGAACTTATCAGCGTATTTATCAGCCTCAGCATTATATCTGGCTTCTTTTTCGGGCTCCAATTTAGCCAAGACGCTCTTATACAAAACGCTCAACCAGCTGTAGGGTTCAGGATAATTTGGATCAAGATCTCTGGCCTTTTCGATAGCCTGGAGAGCATCCCTGGCAATAGCTAACCTTTCAGCCGCTGGAACACTTTGGAAGCGGTAAGCTCGTCCCCAGCGGTTGACTCCCTTGGCCAGCCAGGCCTGGGGATTCTCAGGGTCGAGAGCAATTCTTTTTTCCCAAAACATATTAGCCTTATCGTAATTTTCGATTGCTCCTTCCAAGTTCTGTTCGGAGACAGGCAGATGTTCATAATAATTAGCGGCATAGGCATAAGCCATTGGATTATCGGGATCTGCTTCAATTCGGCGGAGATACATAGTTTCTGCTTTCTTGGCGGCGTCAGGAACATCGCCCGCATACCGGCTGTAGAATTCAGCTACTACATAAAAATTATCCATGTTCTGGGGATCAAGCTCCAGAATGCGGAGATAGAGTTTTTCGGCCTCAGGAAATTTCCTTAATTTATCATACATATCTCCAAGAGAATAGATAATCTCTTTGTTATTGGGTTCAATTTCCAGGGCTTTGGATAAAGCTTCAATAGCTTTCTTTTCTATCTCTTTGTTTAGAGCTGAATCAACTCCGGGCTTATAAAGCTGCTTATAACTTTCACCGATATACCGGTAGGCTTGAACCAGGTCTGGTTTGTATTTCAGGGCTAATTCATATTCAGCTACTGCATTCCGATATTTGCCTTCTCTAAACATCTGATTCGCTCTTTTAAAATGATAATTAGCCTGTAAATTGCTTACCTTTAGCTTCTCGCAACTGGTTGCCGTCACCAGAACAGCCAAAGCTAAAAGGATAACTGCTAAGCCGTTTATCCTCTTCCGAAACATCATGACCTCCTTAAATGTCTGGTCTTCACATAGTTAGAGATAATTTATATAAAAATATGACCATAAAGTCAAGAAAAAATGGCTGCTTTTTCCGTCGCCATCTCACTGGCCGGAATTAAGGCGGCCAATTTTTTTAAAATCGATTCGCTTTCTAATCAGAAAAAAATCATATTACAAATGTCCACTTTTAGCAATCAGCTTTTTCTTAAACTGAACCTAATTGGAGTCCCAGAAAAACCAAATTGCCGGCGGAAAACATCAGATAGGTATTTTTCGTAAGCCGGCAGAAGAGGTCCCCGACCATGACCAAAAAGGATAAAAGAAGGAGGCCTGACTCCTCTCTGCAGGATATATTTGACCTTGAGGAAAGAGCCATCTTTGGTTTTCGGAGGGTATTCCCTTGAAAATTTTTCCCAGAAGCTATTGAGAGTTGAGGTTTCAATCTTTTTAGAAGCTGACTTATAAACTTCTTCCGCCAGATCCAAAATCTTAACAACTCTTTGGCCGGTTTTAGCGGAAACGAAGATAACCGGAGCATAATCCACAAAATGAAGGCGATTGAAAGCATGACGGATTACCTCATCCGGATTAACTTTGGACTTATCAACCAAATCCCACTTATTGAGAGCTATGATCATCGGCTTACCCGATTTAAAAGCCAGAGAAGCAATATGAGCATCCTGTCTGGTGGGGAATTCCTGAACGTCCATAACCAGGCAGATAACGTCTGCTTCTTCAATATTTTTCTCGGCTCGAATTATGCTGGCTTTTTCCCGGGAGTCTTTGGTCCCGCTAAATTTCCTTATGCCAGCAGTATCAATCAGGCAATAAGTTTTTTGGCTTCTGTTTATTAAGGTATCAATACTATCGCGAGTCGTGCCGGGCACCTCGCTTACTAATAATCTTTCTTCGCCACATAATCTGTTAACCAAAGAAGATTTGCCAACATTAACCCGCCCGACAATGGCAATCTTCAGCGGTCTTTCAGCCGGTTCGATTTTAACGGTCCTCTCCTCGTCTTTTAATTCACCTGGAGCCTGGGGCAATAATTCGGCGATTTTCCCCTGCAAATATCCAAGATTGATTTTGTGTTCAGCTGAAATTAAAATCAGTTCATCACTTCCTAACCGATAATAATCAGAAAGGTCCGGTTCTAATTCTGGATTATCTACTTTATTGACTACCACCAGAAGGTGCTTATTCAATTTTTTTAGCTCTATGAATAATTTTTCCTCGCCGGGTGTAAGTGAGCGCTTCCCATCTATCAAAAAAATCAAGATATCGCCTTTTTGAGCTGCTTCCCAGGCTTTTTCCCTGACTTTGGCCAGAAGGGGATCGGCCTGTTCATCAGCAAATCCCCCCGTGTCAATTAACAGGTATTCTTTCCCCTCAACTGTTGCTATCCCGGTTATCAGGTCCCTGGTCATTCCGGGAAGGGAATGGACCAGGGCTTTACGCTGTCCCAGCAGCCGGTTGAAAAGGGTGGATTTGCCCACATTGGGGAAGCCCAATATTACCACTCGAGGTATTTTCTTTAATTTCATCATTAGAGTTTTTAGGTGGATTTACCTGGCCACCAAAGAATAATCAGGGACAAAAGGCTGTGATAGGTCAATATGCCCGCCCAGGGTTTCCCTTTCGTTTCCTTCCACCAATAGACTGACTTTTTTAACAGATTTAAAATTGTAGGCCAGGGAATTAACAATGGAATAGACCACCGCCATTTCCCCGGAAGAACCATAATAATTAGCGCCAAGCAAATTCCGGGAAAGGTCAACATAAGCAGTGCCATCCGAAGTAATAAAAACCTGTCTAACCCGGGTATTTTCAGGAATTGGCCCAAGCAGCCCAGTCTTCGAGCCTTTGATTAATTCCTCCACTAATTCCTTAGCCTCATCATTCACTGAAGAAGAGGCCTGGATTTCTCTTTCCTCTGGGTGAAGCAGGTTGTCATCTTCGGATAAGAAGAAAAGAGTCACTTTCTTCATCTGAACCGTTTTAGTTGGCTTAACCGCAGATGAAGTTCCCGAAGGTTTGACCACATGTTTTATTTTTTCTTTTCGACTGCCAAAGAAAAATATCAATACGACTATGATCAGGACGGATAGCAAAATTAAAAATAATCTTATCTTTTTCTTCTTGGTCTTCATTGTTTTTCGTAAAGCTGGAGAAATTTATTCAATCCCTGATAAATTGCTTCGGCTACCTTGGTTTGAAATTCATCTGATTGGAGCATTTTTTCTTCTTCTGGATTAGTGATAAAAGCTACCTCAACCAGAATAGCCGGGCAGGCTACCCCCGTTAAAACCTTAAAGGGGGCTTGCTTAACTCCCCGATTCTTGGTATTTAGCAACTCATTAAGTTCATTCTGCACTATCTCGGCCAGCTGGCTACTCTGCTTCAGATAAGCGGCTTGAGCCATATCCCAAAGAATCAATTTCAGATCATCAAAATCGTTGGTGGAAACTTCATTTTTTAGTTCGCCCGAATTATTTTCAAAATAAGCTAACCGTCGAGCCTCTTCGTCAGTAGCATTCAGGCTTAAGAAGTAAGTTTCAGAACCACTGGCCCTTAGGCGGCGAGAACCATTAGCGTGAATACTGATGAATAAATCTGCTTTATTATTGTTGGCTATGGCCGCCCTTTTATCCAGAGGAACAACCACATCATCCTCTCTGGTCATAACTACTCTGTACTTCAAGCCGCGTTCTATGTCGTCTTTCAGCTTTTTAGAGATGGATAGAGTTATATCTTTTTCCAGAGTTCCAAAACTTCCTTTGGCCCCAGTCTCAATACCACCATGACCTGGGTCTATGACGATGGTTTTTACCTGATTTTTAGACCCGATACCCTTAGCGGAGGCCTCGGTTGCGGCGGCTGCTTGGGTCTGAGCCGGCTGCCCAGCAGGTTTTTCTGCAGTAGAAAATGAAGATTCTGGAGGGCTGCTTTTTTCTCCCTTTAATTTTAAATTTACAATTAACTCAAATGGATTCTTCCGGGCAGAATGAGAAAAAGTAAAATCTTCAGCCCCGGTTTTTATAATCAGAGAATAACCGTTTGGTGATTTGGCCAGCTCAACCGATTTTACCAGCTGGCTACTAAAAGGTTTTTTATCCAGCTTCAAACCTGAGGGAGCCTTGAAAGAAATGGTCAGGCTGTTGCCTGATTTTTTGAAGCTATAAGATAAGTTCGTATTCGAGCTTACTTGCAATTTAGAAAACCCGCTTTCATCCTCTACAGTTACTTTTAGGGTAGGTACCGATTTAGCTTTTTTGCCAGTCAGAGCAAACGAAGCACTGACCGCTCCTATTAATGTTAAAGTGATTAAGCCGGCAATTAATGTCCTGAAAAATTTAGGCATTTCTATCGACTATTAATAATATAAAAAAAATTGGTGGAGGCGGCGGGAATCGAACCCGCGTCCGAAGGTATTCCACAGCGAGCCTCTACAGGCTTATCCTCTTCTATGATTCTCGTCAAGCGGTTCTCGAAAAGGAGAAGAGCCACTCGACCAGCTCAAGTGGTGTTTCATCTGCCAGGCCCTGAGCACGCCCAGCAGACTATCCTGCAAGTCGGCGTCTGTCATAGCCCGCAGGAAAGGCTATGAGAGACGGCTGCACTTTCTATCAGGCAGCGACTGCAACAGGTTCTGCAGTTAATTTTTTCCCACCTGTTTAACGAGGTTGATGGGACCTCGGCCTGCAGCTTCTGCTTCACTACCTCCGTCGAGTCCATTTCGCCCCCGACTCAATTAGATTATAGGGGAGTTAGCCTCGACTTGTCAATTAAAGTAGCCCTTCTAAAAGGAAGCCAGTGGCAGAAAGGGGAGGTAATTTGGTGAGAAGGGAGAAAAAGAAGGCAAAGCGTATGTCTGGCACATCTTATTTCTTAACCTAAGATTTACCCAAAAACATCAAGGAATTCAAAATTTAAAGGTAATAACACATAAAAAAAATTATTGGTAAGGATGTTAAACGATAAGCCAGCTGAGCTGATGACCAGGTTCAAGCTTTCCTCTCGGCAGGGATTGGCTCAACTTGCGGACACAGGCAGGCTAACAAAAAAGGTCACCCATTTCCCTGGTTCAGATTCAAACCAGATTTTTCCCTTATGGCTGTCAACTATTTTCTTGCAGATATAAAGACCAAGCCCTGAACCTTTAACGCCCTCGGTCCCTTTCTGCTTCAGCCGCTCAAACTTTTTAAACAACCTCGGCCCATCTTTCGGATTAATGCCCACCCCTTCGTTGTAAACATAAAAAACCATTTCCCCGTCCTTCTTTTCCAGCCCTAACTTGACTTCGGTACCCTCATAACCGTATTTAATAGCGTTGCTGACCAGGTTCCGGACGAGAATCTTTAGCAGCCGAGGGTCGCCGTTTATCTTAACCTCGTCGGCAAAAGTTTTCACGACTTTCATTTTCTTGGTGTTATCCGCAATTTCTGGCAGCTGTAACACCTCGTCCACTACATCTTTGACAAAAAATATTTCTTCTTTAAAAGAATCCAGTTGCTCCAACTCCATTTTGGACAAATCCAGGTAACTTCTGATTATATCTTCTAAGTATTCGCAGTTACGAATTATGGTTTCCAGGATCTTCATTTGCTCAGGCGACAGCTGGCCAAAGTAACCTTTGTAAAGGGTAGAAGCTGTCGTGTGCAGGGCGGAGACTGGGCTTTTCAGTTCATGCGAGACGATGGCCATCAAGTCGATCGTGCGCTGCTTTCCCGCCCTCGCTTCCAGAGCATTCTTGATAACTTCCCTTATTTCATCCGGAGTAAAGGGCTTGGGGATGTAATCAAAAGCCCCGTTTTTCAGGGCTTCCCGAGCTGTGTCAACGCTGGCATAGCCAGTAAAGATGATAACTGTTGTATCAGGCCGGACCTGACGCAGCCTTTTTAACACTTCCATGCCTCCTATTCCAGGCATCTTCAAGTCGGTAACCACTATGTCAAAATCCTGATTAATCGCTTTACTCAACCCTTCTTCCCCCGACAAAGCTGTGTCAATGTCATAGCCAGAATTGGCAAAAATCCGGCGGCAGCTGCGCAGGACAATTTCTTCATCGTCAATGAATAAAATCCTTGGCTTAGTCATTTTCTATCCTTTTTCCGGTAGTCATTCTACCGGCAATTTTATGATAAATTCAGTACCTTCTCCTACCTTGCTTTTCACGTCTATCGTTCCGTTATGCCTTTTTATCACGCCGTAGGTCATGGCCAGTCCCAGCCCGGTTCCTTTGCCTTTTTCTTTTGTCGTAAAGAACGGCTCAAAGATTTTTTTCAAGTTTTCTTGGCTTATGCCCACGCCAGTGTCAGCTACCCTGATTATAACTTGGTTATTAGCCTGGTCAAACCTGGTGGTAATGGTTAGTTGGCCACCATTGGGCATGGCGTCAGCCGCATTCACCGCTAAGTTGTTGATTACCGAGCGAAACTCATCCGCGTCCACTTTAACTTCAGGCAGGTTCGGCTCAAAATCTTTGACAATTTTTATGTTATGGAAATTTACATGCTTTTCCAGCAGCTGTAAAGCCTCTTCAATCAAAGAATTCAGGTTGGCGCTTACTTTCTCTGGTTTATAATCGCGGGCAAAATCGAGCAACCCCCTGACAATTTTGCGGCAACGCAGCGTTTCTTCTTTGATGGTTTTCAGGTCTTCCTCATAAGGTGTGCCCTTTAACTCTTCGGCCAACAGGCTGCTGTATGTGAGGATCCCAGTCAACGGGTTGTTTATTTCATGGGCAATGCCCGAAGCCAGCCGCCCGATGGAAGCCAGCTTTTCTGACCGCAAAATGGTTTTTTCCGCCAGCTCTCTTAAACGCTCATCCCTTTCTTCGACGGCTTTGACCATTTCGTTAAAATATTCCTCAAGTTCCCGTATTTCCGCACTTTCTTCTGCAGGGATTTCTAGCAAATGGTAGTTTCCCTTAGAAATCTCTGAAGTGGCTTTTATCAACCGGTTAATCGGCCTGGTATAAAGATTTACCAGGTAAGTAGAAACATAGACCGCAATAACCGTCATCAGGAAAATTAGCATAAAATAAAGGATAGTTGTGTGCCGCAGGATTGAAGTAAACTTGGCTTCAAGAATACCCACATAAAGCATGCCCACCGGCAAGCCTTCCACATCGGTCAGGCGCGTGTAGCCTGAAAGATAATAATCATTGACCACAAAGGCTTTACCGAGCCAATCTTGCCCTTTCTCAAAAACCTGGCGGTAAACTTCTTCTGACACCAGCGTGCCCACGGCCCGACACCCGTCTTTATCCAGAACGTTAGTGGCTACTCGAACATCATCGAGGAAGATAGTGGTGGTGCCAACGTCTTTGCCTTTGACCTTTTCTTCTTTAAAGATTAGTTTTTTAAACCTGTCGACAAAACGGTCGTTGTTGTTCAGAAGCACGGCCGCATAAAGCACACCAACCAAGCGCCCTTGCCGGAAGATGGGGGAAACTGTCTTTAAAACCAGAGCCCTTTCTTCCATCTCCTTGCGTTGTGGTCGGGCTTTCGGAGTAGGGATAATCGGAATCAAAGTCCTTTCGGCCAAGTCCGGCCCTTCGTTCTTGATGTTTTCGTACCCAAGAATGCCGGTGCCGGCGGCGGGCTTTTTGTTTCGCAGCACCCATTGTATGTATTTGTAATGGGCCACACTATCGCCATAGGCATCAAAATTATTAGCTCTCACCAGAATAGTTCCATCAGGTTTCACCACGTTGACGATGTCAAAACTGAATTCTTCTTTTATCTGCAGCAATTTTTCATAAAGGTATTTCCGGTCGCCGGCGGCAGTGGCGTTGACAATTTCTGAGGTGCGGGAAAGGTATTCAATAAGTTTGGACCGGCTTTTTATCTCTTCCTGGTATAGGTCATTTATCGCTTTGAGGCTATTTTTAACGTTATCATAGGCTTCGCGGATGACGTTACGGTTTATAGAACTTATCCCTAAATAAATGGACAGCGCGCCCATCAGGAAGACAATCGTCAGCAATCCGAAAATTAGCTTGAACCTCAAGCTGTGGCGCACCGTTTCCAGCCTTTTAACCAGTTCTTTGGGATTCATATTCACGTCTAATTTAAACTTTTCTTTTATTTTTCCCCAAGCTTATTTCAATTTTTTCCAGCAATTCATCCAGGTCAACCGGTTTGGTTAAAAACTCATTATGCCCGGGTAAAAAGCTCTGTTCCTGGTCCAGAGAAAAGCGGGCATTGGTCACCTGGTCAATCGCGGTCAAGATAATTATCGGGATATTCTTAAACTCCCGGTACTTAGAATCCGGGCGCTCGCTTCTTATTTTATATACTGCTTCAAACCCAGCTGTGTCTGTTTCCATCATAACGTCCAGGATGAGCAGGTCAGGTTTTACTTCCAGTAATTTCTTCAACCCTTCCTGACCGCTGTGAGCTGTTTCAACTTCATAACCTTTAACCTTTAACACCTGGCTCAAGCTTTCGGTCAGGTCGCGGTCGTCATCCACCAGAAGTATCTTGGCCATATCATTTCCTCCCGAAATTTAACCTGTCATCTTCTTCGCCCAGGAGCTTATAAATAACGTTGTTAGCTTCAAGCAGTTTACTATGTCGGTACATATCCACCGGGAACTCCATCTGTTTCAATTCGATTGGGGCTACCTTCTTATCTACCAGCCCCAGGGCCAACGCGATTCCGTAGATGATGGCTTCGGGCCTTGGCGGACAGCCCGGAATAAAATAATTAACTGGGATAGCTTTTTCACCACCGCCGGTGACATTATAAGTGTCATACCAACAGCCACCGCCAATAGCACAGGAACCGACGGCAAAAACCAATTTGGGTGCTGGCACAGCTTGGTAAGCTTTTTTTACCAGTGGCAGGGTCGGCCTGGTCACCGCCCCTGAAAGAAAAATGGCGTCAGCGTGACGCGGGGAACCAACCAGCCTGATACCGAACCTTTCTACGTCATAATAAGGCGTGAGCACGTTTAAAATTTCTATGTCGCAACCGTTGCAAGCCCCACTGTTGCAGTGGTAAACCCAAATGGAGCGGCGAAATGATTTTTCGGCCCATTTTTTCCACATAGTCATTTCTCCAGTTGTTTCGGCCTTTCGTAAGCTTTGGTTTTCTCCAGCATTTCAGGTGTGAATTCAGCCGTGCTGTGGCGGATAACCTTTCGCACTTCCAAGCTGTCATAACGATAACCAAGCGTATGCAGCTTGTCGAGGCTATTTTTGATTTCCAAGTCATAACACCGCCCGCACCTCTGGCAGGTCATCATGAAAAGCTCAACCGCTTGGGTGATGTCTTGCCTGTTATCCGTGGCCAGCTCGTAGCGATCACTCATAGTGATAGCTTTTTCCGGGCAGAGGTCAGCACAGCGGCCACAATATGTGCAGCGCGAAGAATCATAAAGAAGAACTCTGATTTCCTGGCAAATATCCCTCAGGAAAATCGTCCGGGGCGGACAGTGGTTAGCGCAACCGGCGCAGCCAATACAC
>PNJE01000178.1 GCA_002877915.1 Candidatus Aminicenantota bacterium | reverse complement strand
GAGACCGGGCCGCTATTAATGAGCGCCCCTTTCGTTCTCCTCATCATACAATTACTGATACTGGACTGGTCGGAGGGGGAAATTTTCCGCGGCCGGGCGAAGTCAGTCTGGCCCATTATGGAGTGCTTTTCCTGGATGAATTTCCTGAATTCAGCCGTCAGGCTCTGGAATCCCTGCGCCAGCCGCTTGAAGATGGACAAATAACTATTTCCAGAGTTTCCACCAGCATCACCTATCCATGTTCTTTTATGTTAGTAGCCGCGATGAATCCCTGTGCTGATGTCTTTTTGGGTTCGGGCCTTGAATATAATTGCAGCGAGATGGAAAGGAGAAAATATTATGCTCGCCTTTCCCGCCCACTTCTTGATCGGATAGATATTCAAATTGAGGTGCCAGCGGTGAAGTATCAGGATATTGTCAACAAGCCAGCGGGGGAAACTTCAGCCGAGATCAGAACCCGGGTCACGGCCGCCCGAAAAATTCAATGGGCCAGATTTAAAGGAAAAAAAATCATGGCTAATGCTCAGATGGGTTCAAAAGATATTCGTACTTTTTGCCGGCTGGATAACGATGGTCAGAACTTGCTGGAGGTGGCCATGAAAAAATTCAAGTTCAGTGCCCGGGCTTATGATCGGATTCTGAAAGTGGCCAGGACCATAGCTGATTTAGCTAGAGAGGAAAAAATATCGGCGGCGGCAGTGGCAGAAGCGGTTCAGTATCGCCTTTTGGACAAGTTTTAATAATTAACCTCATTGTTATTGTAAATTTCATGATTTAAATTTAAGTTAAAAAAAATGAAGGACTAAGAGAAGGTCTGTTCCTGGAAAGCCGGGGAAAAATTTTAATTTTCAATTTTATTTGAATCAGGATTGAAGATAATTTCTGAGCTGTTAAGCTGGACCACAACTTTTTGGTCGCCTGAAAGTTCCTCGAATCAATTTTGGAAGCAACCAATTGGTCTGATTGTCAATCGAAACTAAAAATAAAAGTAGATTAAAAAAATAGTTTAAGAAAAAATAAATAAAATGATAAAATTCTTCAAAAGTTTGATAAGGAGATAGGCTATGGAAGAAGAAAAAAGAATTGGGGAATCAACCAAGAGTCTTCCCCGGGTTTTAAATCTCGTGGATATAACTTCTATCGTCATCGGCGGTATCATTGGGTCCGGCATTTTTCTGGTGCCTACTGATATTGCCGCTGAGGTTAAATCTCCGATGTTGATGATTGCTGTCTGGGTGGTAGGTGGATTTTTAAGCTTTTTAGGGGCTATTGCTCTAGCTGAATTAGGAGCGGCTATCCCAGAAGCCGGAGGCATTTATGTTTATCTCAAAGAAGCTTATGGACCACTACTGTCTTTCCTTTTTGGCTGGACGCTCTTTTTAGTCATAGATTCTGGGGCCATTGCCACTCTGGCGGTGGCTTTTTCTTCCAATTATCTTCCTTATTTTATCAAGATGACTCCAATGGAGGAAAAATTGGTGGCCGTGGCTTTTATTATTTTTCTGGCGGCCGTAAACTACGTTGGAGCCAGATCGGGGGCTAACCTTCAAAATTTATTAACTTTTATCAAGACAGCCGGTATTGTTGGAATATGTGTGGTAATTTTTTTCTTGGCCAAAGGAAATCCAGCTAACTTTGTTGAGCCTCATGCGGGCAAATTTTCCCTTAGCTTGCTGAGCAGTTTTGGAGTGGCTCTTATCGCTACTTTTTGGGCCTATAAAGGCTGGGAAGCCGCCAGTTATAGTGCTGGAGAAGTGAAACGTCCTGAAAAAAACTTGCCCCTGGGCATTTTAATCGGGCTGGCTGGAGTCATTGTCATTTATATTCTGGCCAACTTAGCCTATTTATATGTTTTGCCGACTTCAGCCATTGCCAGTTCGAAGCGGGTGGCGGCTGATGCTATGCTGGCGGCGGTTGGCCCAGCCGGGGCGACCATCATTTCCATCATCATTTTATTTTCTATATTGGGGGCCGCCAACCAGAATATGCTCACTTCTCCTCGGGTATATTTTGCCATGGCCCAGGATAAGTTATTTTTCGAAGGGATTGCCCGGGTTCATCCCCGGTATTTAAGCCCTCATGTTTCTATTATCGCTCTCAGCGTCTGGAGCATTATTTTAAGTTTATCGGGAACTTTTGAGCAATTATTTACTTATGTTATTTTTGGCGAATGGATATTTTTCGGATTAACCGTGGCGGCGGTTTTCATTTTAAGAAAAAAGAGGGCGGATTTGCCCAGGCCCTATAAAACCTGGGGTTATCCGGTGACTCCAGCCATTTTTGTTTTGGCGGCATTTTTAATTTCGCTGAACTCTCTAATAAAAACCTTCTGGAATTCAATGGCCGGGCTGGGAATTATTCTGCTTGGTGTTCCGGCCTATTTTTATTGGAGAAAAAAACAGAAAAGGCAGAGCCTCGAAGCTTGATTGTAATTTTATTTAACCAGATTAATTAAAAAAATTGAAACCGCGGGTTCTGCTCATTCAGCCTCCTCTTGAAGATTTCTATACAACCCCTATCCGCCTTTACCCCTTAGGTTTACTCTATGTGGCGGCTATCCTAAAAAAATTCGGTATAGAGGTAAAAATATTAGATACCCTTAATCCTCTGAAAAAAAGAAAAATCCCCTGGCCGAAGAAATTTTCTTATCTGCATCCCTATCTTGGTCGGCCTTATTTTTTTAAACATTATCAGAGATTCGGTCTGCCAATGGAGAAGATCCTAAAAAAAATAGAGGAATTTTCTCCCGAATTAATTGGAATAAGCAGTGCTTTCGCTGCTTATTATTCCCAGGTGGAAGAATTAATCAAGACGATAAGAAAATATTTTGATATTCCAATCATAATAGGTGGAAATCAAGCTACGGCTGCGTCCGATGATATAAAAGCCAGGTGCCCAGAAATAGAAGAAATTATTCCCGGCCAGGCAGAAGTGAGCTTACCCGTTTATCTCGCCAGGAAATTTAAGAGTTTTTTCCCGAGCGGCCTCCATAATTCTGAAGATAGAGGGGTTGTTGACTGGAGGTATTTAAAACCAGCCCATGAATTACTTAATCCGTCGAGTTATCAAATTGGCCGGAAAAATTATATTTCGCTTCAGGCCAGCCGGGGGTGTCCTCATCGTTGTTCTTTTTGTAATATTCACCTGATTTTCGGGCGGAAAATCGAATACCGGCCAATTGGTTCTATTTTAGAAGAAATGACCTGGAATTATCTTCAACGGCAGGTAAGAATATTTAATTTTGAAGATGATAACCTGGCCTTTGACCGGGAGTGGTTTAGGGAATTTGTTATGGCCATAGAAAAAAATGAACTTTTAAAGAAAGCAGAATTAACTTTCATGAACGGACTGAGCTATGAAAATCTGGATGATGAGATTTTATGGTTAATGAAACGGGCGGGCGTGAAAAAATTAGATTTGTCCTGGGTTTCTGGCGATCAGGCTATTCGTCATCGGTATCAGCGTCCGCCAAAAAAGGATGAAGCTGACTTTTTTCCTTTAATCAAGCAGGCTAAGCGTCTCGGCTTTTTTGTCACTGTGTATCTTATTCTCGGGCTTCCCGGGCAGAGCAAGGAAGAAATCATCTCTACCACCGAAAAACTTCTTGACCATCAGGTTCTGGTCGGCCCTTCGGTTTTTTATCTTACGCCAGGAAGTGAATTATATGAGGAATTAAACCTGCCCGATAGCATTAGAGAAGATTGGGACCGATATCGTTCGACCGCATTTGCTGTAGAAACTGATCAGCTAAAACAACAAGATTTAATTGACTTATTTATCTATATAAGGAAGCGCAACCTGGAAAGGCTATCAGCTAAGGATTAATTCTGACTTTGAGAATTTAAAGTATTTTTCTTTCCTTTAAGCTTGGTCATTCTTCGTCGAGACGAAAAATTATTTAAGAACCCGGAAGCTTTCTTAATTTAGGATTTAGGTGCGCTACCGAAAATCTGGAGCTTTCTATGGTTGAGCCGAAATCGGGCAGTGAGCTTTTCCGGCAAGTAGGAATTAATTTCCAGTCAGGCAACCGTCTTTGGCTACTACCCGCCCTTTTTTTATAATTATTTTAATCGGATTTCGGCCGAGTTCATAGGCCAGAGAAATGTAGGAAGGCAGTTCGCAGAGAAGTAAATCCAGGTCCTTGCCTGGTTCGATTGAGCCAACTTGAAGGTGGCGATCAATAGCATAAGCTCCATTAATAGTGCAGGCATTAATAGCTTCTTCTACCGTCATTTTAAGAGTGAATACTCCAAGCTGCAACACCAGAAGCATGGACATCAGGTAAGAGCTTCCCGGGTTGAAATCAGTAGCTAAGGCTACGATTGCTCCCTGATCCAAAAGCTCCCGGGCGGGAGCTTTTTTATCCGTCATTAAGAAAAATGAGACCCCAGGCAAAAGGACGGCCGCCGTGCGACTATGGCTTAACTTCTCAATTCCTTCCGGTGTCACCTTGATCAAATGCTCGACAGAATGGGCTCCGAGGTCAACAGCTAACTTGGTTCCGCCGATAGGTTCAAATTCATCAGCATGAATTTTAAGTTTATAACCGAGGTGGAGAGCTTCGACCGCCAACTCTCTCGTCTGTTCTAAATTAAAAACTGTCGGCTCGCAGAATATATCAAAAAATTCGGCCAGGTCTCTTTTTTTGATTTCAGGCATAATCGTTTTTTTTAAGAGTTCGATATAAGCTCGGGGCTCATTTTTGAACTCGGGGGCGATTTCATGTGCACCCATAAAAGTAGAAACGAGGCTGACGGGTTGCTCGAAATTTAATTCTTTAATCACTTCTAATTGTTTGATTTCATCTTCCAGATTAAGACCATAGCCACTTTTAGATTCAATAGTGGTTGCTCCGTTCAAGAGCATAATTTTGAGTCTTTTTAAACACAAATTTTTCAATTCTTCCTTAGAGATTTTCCTGGTTGCCTGGACAGTAGTTTGAATCCCGAGCCCCATAGCGGCTAATTGCTGATAGGTAAGGCCTTTAAGGCGAAGAGAAAACTCGTAGGCTCGGTCACCGGCAAATGGCAGGTGAGTATGGCAATCAACTAACCCAGGTAAGGCGATTAATCCGGTCCCATCAATAAATTTAGCTTTTTCGCTCGGGCTGACTTTCTCTTTGAAATCCTTTTCTGGTCCAACGAAAACTATTTTCCCTTGATGGCCAGCCACCCAGGCCCTTTCTACCAGACCAATCTCTTTCATTTGAGGCCCAACCCGGGGAGCGGGACCAGAACAAGTAATTAGCTCCTTGAGGTTGGCTATGACCAGATCAGCGTAAATCATTGGGCGTCTTCCTCATGGAAAACTGCCTGGTTTTCCTGATAAAAGCTGGAGTATTAAGTTCGTTCCAATCAATTTGTGGTGGCTCAGATTCAGTTACCGGCCGTTGGTTAGCTTTCGATTCAAAGAGGTACGGCGGCGTTTGGGAGTTAACTGGAACAGAAGGCTGGGTCTTAGTCGGACTCTGGCGAATTTCTTCTGGGGTGGCTTTCTTCGGCCGGTTCTTATCAAAGCCAGTAGCAATCACGGTCACCTTGATGGTATCGTGCATATTTTCATCAATTACCGTGCCAAAGATAATATTGGCCTCGGTATCAGCCAGGCTGGTGACTAACTGCGAAGCTTTGGATACCTCATGCAGGGTCATATCTTTTCCACCAGTGATATTGATTAATACGCCTTTAGCTCCTTCAATCGAAGTATCTATTAACAGAGGGCTGCTGATAGCTTTTTGAGCTGCTTCTACCGCCCGGTTTTCCCCTGAAGCCAGGCCAGTACCCATGAAAGCCATTCCCATCCCTTTCATAATTGATTTAACATCGGCAAAATCGAGATTGATTAAACCAGGCTTAGTAATTAAATCAGAAATTCCCTGGGCCGCCTGCCTCAGAATATCATCTGCCAGGCGGAAAGCATCGGGAATGGAAGTATCCAAATTTACTGTTTCCAGCAATCGCTCGTTAGGAATGGCGATTACCGTATCTACCACTGATTTGATTTCCTGTAATCCATCTTCTGCCTGCCGGGCCCTTATCCTTCCTTCGAAGGCGAAGGGCTTGGTGACAATGGCAATAACCAGGATATCCATTCCTGAAGCCAGACGGGCGATTACTGGGGCGGCACCTGTTCCTGTCCCTCCTCCCAATCCAGCAGTCAAAAAAATCATATCGGCTCCCTCTAAAATCTCGGTTAACTGTTCGGTATCTTCTTCGGCCGCTTGACGGCCAATATCGGGGTTCCCGCCTGAGCCCAGCCCTTTGGTTAGCTTGCTGCCTATTTGAATTTTGATCGGAGCCAGGTTGTTACTTAGGGCCTGCTTATCGGTGTTAATAGCGATAAACTCTACTCCTCCTATTCCAGCTTCAATCATTCGGTTGACCGCATTTCCACCTCCGCCCCCGATTCCGATTACCTTTATTTTCGCACTCAGCGTTTCTTCTACCAGATGGAATCTGATTTTGCTGCCGAAATCGTCTATCATCTTGCCCTCCTTATTCATTGAACCAGTCCTTAATCCTGGTCCAGAAACCTTTCTTTTTTTCTTTGGAAAAGCCTCGTTCCTGAATTTGATTGTATCCATATAAAATTAGCCCGACGGCGGTGGCATAATCAGGAGTACTGACCCGATCGATTAGGCCGCCAATATAATTGGGATCGCCCCGTCGGACCGGGAGATCAAAGATTTCTTCGGCTACTTCTTCTAAGCCATCCAACAGGGCGGTGCCGCCTGTCAAGACTATTCCTGAATTCAGTGATTTTTCATAACCCATTCTCTTGATATCAGCATCAACTAATCTGAATATTTCTTCAGCCCTCGGCTGAATGATATCAGCCAATATTTGCCTGGATAAAAGGCGGGATTTTCGCCCTTTACCTACCGGAGGAACGTCAATAGTTTCAGGCTCCTCGGTAACCGGCAGGGCCACGCAGCCATATTTCTTTTTAATTTTTTCGGCTTCAGGGATCGGCGTTCTTAAGCCTACAGCTATGTCATTAGTAAAATTATCTCCGCCCAAGGGAATAGTCGAGGTATACCAGAGAGAACCCCTTTCAAAGATGGCTACTTCAGTTGTTCCAGCACCGATATCAATCAGGCCAACCCCCAGCTCGCGCTCATCATGGGTCAGGACAGCGTAGCTGGCCGCTATTTGATTCAAAACTATTTCCTGAATACCGATGCCTGCTCTTTCTAAGCAATTCTTCAAATTCTGAAGCGAAGTAATGGCTGAAGTAACTATGTGGACATTAACTTCTAACTTGATGCCACTCATTCCTAAAGGATCTTTTATGCCATCTTGCTCGTCGACAATGAATTCTTGGGGAATGATGTGAAGGATTTCTCTGTCTGGAGGAATGGACAGGGCCCGGGCCTGGTCAATCACCCGGCGGATATCTTCCCTTGATATTTCCCTGTTCTTTCCAGAAACAGCTACCACCCCCCGACTGTTAAAGCTTTTAATGTGAGAACCAGATATTCCTACATAAGCAGAATCAATTTCTACCCCGGCCATCAATTCGGCTTCTTCTTGAGCCCTTTTAATTGCTGAGATGGTTTGATCAAGGTTGACCACCACTCCTTTGCGAAGGCCGCGTGATTCGGCCACTCCGATACCGATTACTTCAACCTTATTTTCTTCGGTTATCTCGCCAATTACAGTTACAGTTTTCTTGGTACCAATATCTAAGCCCACCAGATAATTACTTCTGGCCATTAACTTGCCTCCTTTTTGCCGGTAGAAATATTTTCTCCGGCTGGAATGAGTGGTTTGAGATAAACCCGGTCTTCAATTCTCAAATCAACGTATTCTAATTGTCCGAATAATTGAGCCCAGGAATCCCGGTGGCTGAGGTAGTAATTAAGTTTATTTGATAAGCTGGACTCATCGGTAATAATTTTCGTCGGGTCATCGGACAGTTCCAGCTCCATGGTCTCATTATCCTGAAAGGTTATTTTTTTAATCCTGGCTCGCACTTCAGGCTGAAGATCGGCCAGGGCCTGACAGGCGGTGGCCACCTTCTGGGAATAAGCCTCTCTAAATTCTTTTTCATCTTCAAGTATGGGAAAAGATTCATCGGGCTGGCCAGCGACAGAAGATATTACCTGGCCTTCCTCATCCACCAGATAATAGATATCTTTATGGACATAAGCTCTCGGGATTCTGGGGAAAGCTTCCACTTTGAGGGTAGAGGGGAGGACCTTTTGCAAGCGAACCTCTTTTACTCCAGGTATTTGGCTGAGTGACGTCCTGAGGTAGTCAAGATTGCAAATAAGAATATTACCGAGATTCCGGGTAGATAAGAAATTTTCCACCTTAGTTCGCAGTTCTGGAGAACTGGAAAAAACCTGAACCTGCTTGATTTTTAATTGCTCGCAGGTAATGGCGTAATAATATGATTCAGCCCCCAGAAAAAAGAAAGCTATTATCCCTAAGAAAAAGATGGCAATTTGCTTAGCCGGCAGGGTTTTTTTGGTCAGCTTGGTTTTTAATTTAATAGCTTTTTTATTTCGCTGAAAAGCCGGAGGCTCGAAAGGAAGGGAAGTTATTAAAGGTTTGTTAATTGGATAACGGTTTTCTATAGCCATCTTATTTTTCTCCTTCCAATCTTTTTATGAGCTCAGGAATGATCCGGTTGACATTTCCTGCCCCCAGCACCAGGAGCATATCATTGGGAATTAATAGCGATTTAAGTAAATCTGGAAGGCGGGAGAGCTCAGGTTCAAAGATAACGTTCTTGTGGCCAAATTTCTTTATTTCTTCATATAAGGCCTGACCATTGACCCCACTGATTGGTTCCTCGCCGGCCGCATAAATTTCAGTAATAACCAGGACGTCAGCCTGGTTAAAAGAAGTAGCGAATTCCTTGATCAATCGGGAAAGCCGACTGTAACGGTGAGGTTGAAACACCACTACCAGGCGGCGGTCCCAGCCGGTCCGGGCTGCTTCCAGAGTGGCCTTAATCTCAGTTGGGTGATGGGCGTAGTCTTCAATTATCATGATATCGTTAATTATTTTTTTCAGTTCGAACCGCCGGCCGGTTCCCGTATAGTTTTCCAGAGCAGCCAGAATGGTTCGGGGAGAAATTTCCAGGTCCAGGCCGACCGCGGTGGCGGCCAGAGAGTTTAGAATATTGTGCTTCCCAGGGATATTTAATTTTAAGTGGCCCAATTTTTTCCCGTAAGCATAAAGGGTGGAAGAACTGGAAAATTGAGAAAAAGAAAAATCTCTTGCCTGAATGTCGGCCTGAGGGGAAAATCCATAAGTAATTATTTTCCTTTCAATCGACGGGATAATGCTCTGCAAATTGGGATCATCCAAGCAGAGAATTACCGGGCAGTAAAAAGGAACTTTATTGGCAAAATTAGCAAAAGTTTCTTTTATTTCTTCCAGGCTCCCATAATGGTCAAGATGTTCTTCATCTATGTTGGTAAGGACAGCGATGAATGGGGATAAATAAAGAAACGAACGGTCGCTTTCATCAGCTTCCGCCACGATGAAGTCTCCTTCGCCCAGCTTGGCATTAGAACCAATGGTATTTAACCGACCGCCCACGATGATAGTCGGATCATATCCGCCCGCTTCCAGGACGAGGGC
>PNJE01000144.1 GCA_002877915.1 Candidatus Aminicenantota bacterium | reverse complement strand
CGATCTTGCCGCTCTAATTAAATCGGCCAAGCCTTGGTTGTCAGTGGATGATATCATGAAAATCATTGAATATACTCCAGATGATATCGGCACCGCCGGAAGAGATGATTATGCTGGCTACGGTCGAATCAACACCCAGCGAGCCCTTGTTCCGTATAAAATAATTAAAAAGTAATTAAAAAGTAGGAATTAATTTTTAACTGAATCGGAACAGTTCAAAAAAATGCTTCGCTATCTGCGAATTAAGAACCTGGCTACGATTGAGGACCTCGAGCTGGAGCTGGAACCAGGTTTTACCATTTTGACCGGAGAAACCGGAGCAGGAAAATCTATTATCATTGACGCCATAAAGTTGCTTCTGGGAGAAAAAGCTTCTTCTGACTTAATCCGAACGGGCAAGGAAGAAGCAACGGTCGAAGGGGTCTTTGAAATTAAAGACAAAAGCCAGTGGCCGGAGGGCCTTGATTTAGATTTAGAAGCCGAGTCTGAATTATACCTGCAGAGAACAGTTTCCAGCCAGGGATTAAGCAAATCCTATCTCAATGGCATTCTAGTGCCGCTGAAGAAACTCAGGGAAATTGGAGAAAAATTGGTTGATATTTATGGCCAGAACGATCATATTTTCTTGTTGGATACTTCCAATCATCTCAAATTTTTGGATGCTTATGCCGAGGCAGCTGAATTAAAGGAAAAAGTCAGACAGGCAGCTCAACAGGTTCGAACGTTACTTCGGGGAAAAAAAGAATTGGAAACCAGGCAAAAAGAAAGAGCCCAAAAGCTGGACTTTATAAATTTCCAGATAAAAGAAATTGAAGAAGCTGAACTGCAGCCTGAAGAAGAAGGCGAGCTCCTGCAGGAACGTTCAATCTTAAAAAACGCCGAGAAAATTGCTCAACTGGTCAATTCAGCCATAGAGGTGTCCTATGAAAGTGAAGAATCTTTAATCACCGGGCTGAAAAGATTAGAGATCATCCTGGGAGAACTGCATGAATTTTCCCCGGAAATTAATTCCGGCCTGGCTCAAATTAACGATTTTAGAATCATGCTGGGTGATCTGGTGGATAATCTGATTAAGTTCAGGGATAAGTATGCTCCCTCGCCTGAAAGGCTGGAGGAAATCGAAGGGAGATTAAGCCGCATTGAACGTCTTAAAAGGAAATACGGAGCTACGGTAGAAGATATCTTGAGTCATCTAAAAAAAATAAAAGCGGAAAAAGAGGAACTGGAAACAACCGAGGAAAGGCTGACTGATCTTGACAGTCAGATCCAGAATGCGCTCGAGACCTACGAGAAATTGTCCGAGCTGCTTTCGGCCCGGCGGCAGGAAAAAGCCCGGGACCTGGAAGAAAATCTGAAAGTAGAATTATCCCAGTTGGCCCTGAATAAAGCCAAATTTAAGGTGGAATTCAAACCGATAAAAATTTCCTTTGAGGATCCGACCACCATTCGAGACTCGGGCTGCGAGGAAGTTGAATTTCTCCTCTCGCCCAATCCTGGAGAAGAATTACGCCCCCTCAGACGAATTGCTTCCGGCGGTGAACTTTCGAGGATTATGCTGGCCTTTAAAGCTCTGGGCAAAGAAAGTGAAGTCAGCAAAACTCTAATCTTTGACGAAATTGATTCTGGAATCGGCGGCCAAACAGCTGATTTTGTCGCCAGAAAGCTGCAGCAATTAGCCCGGCACCACCAGGTGCTTTGCGTCACTCACCTCCCTCAGATTGCCTCAGCTGCTTCCAGCCATTTCCGAATCGAAAAGAAAATGGAAAAAGAAAAAACTTTTACCCTGATTAAAAAGTTGAAAGATGGCGATCGACCGGAAGAAATAGCTAGATTAATTGCTGGCCACCGGCTGACTGAAGTTAGCCTGAAAATGGCCAAGCAGCTTCTTGAGCAAAATTCTCCCCGAAATTAAAGGCCTAAGCCACCCAGAGTGATTTTTCTATCGATCAATAAGATTTTATCAGTGCGCTTCTAAAAAAATAGGCTATAATAAATTTCTGATTTTATGACCTGGATGCCTGAAAAAGGATAAGATTGGAAAAGATGTTAAAAGGAAAAAGATTTTACCTGCATACGTTCGGCTGCCAGATGAATGTAAATGATTCTGAGCATGTGGCCAGCTTACTTTTAAAAGAAGGAGCTGTGCCCGCCGTGTCACCAGATAAAAGCGATCTAATAATTATTAACACCTGCGCCGTCCGGGAAAAATCGGTAAAAAAACTTTTTTCTTACTTGGGCCGATTGAAACAACAGAAGGAAAGACAGGGAACCCTGATTGTCTGCCTTGGTTGCGTAGCCCAGCTTTATCGAGAAAAACTTCTAAAAAAATTTCCCT
Organism: Candidatus Aminicenantota bacterium; assembly: GCA_002877915.1. Lineage (GTDB taxonomy): Bacteria > Acidobacteriota > Aminicenantia > Aminicenantales > Saccharicenantaceae > Saccharicenans. The sequence continues at coordinate 7,434 of PNJE01000144.1, read as the reverse complement.
ACCTGGACCTGGTGGTTGGGCCTCCCCAATACCAATCTCTACCGGCAGCCCTTAAGGCGCTTGAGCTGGAGCAGCAGAAAAAGATACTGACCGGGTGGGAGCGCCGCTGGGTAGAGCTACCAATTAAGGACGAGGCCAGAGAAAGCCAGGTTTCAGCCTATGTAACTATAATGGAGGGCTGCAATAATTTTTGTTCCTATTGTGTGGTTCCTTTTACCCGGGGGAGAGAAAGATACCGACCAATGTCTTCCATTCTAACTGAAGTAAAAGATTTGGCTACGGCTGGTTATTTAGAAATTCAACTGCTGGGGCAGAATGTTAACTCCTACCAGGACCCGGAAACAGGCCATCGTCTGCCAGAATTACTAAAAAGAATTTCAGAAGTCGAAGGACTCGAATGGATAAGATTTCTGACTTCCCATCCAAAAGATTTTACTTTGGAACTGGCCGAGGCCATGGCCACTTACCCTAAAATTTGCCATCAGCTTCACCTGCCTCTTCAATCGGGTTCTAACCGGATTTTAAAAAAAATGAACAGAGGTTACACCCGCGAAGAATATCTTGACAAAATTAATTTACTAAAGTCGCGGCTGCCTGACATAAGCCTGAGCACCGATCTCATTGTCGGCTTCCCAACAGAAACTGAAGATGATTTCCAGCAAACGCTCGAGTTAGTGGAAAAAATTCAGTTTACTAACATTTTCTCCTTTCGTTATTCCCCTCGCCCCCTGACGGCGGCAGCTAAGATGAAAGATGACGTCCCTGAAGAAGTTAAAATAGATCGCCTGATTCGCCTTCAAAGCCGGCAGAAAGAAATACAGACTGCTCTTCACCGGAAACTAGTCGGGAAGACCGTCCGGGTTTTGTGCCTCGGCCGAAGTAAACGGGGCAATTTATTTTGTGGCCGGAATGAAGGCTATCAAGTAGTAAATTTCAGTTCTAATACCGATGTAGCCGGCAAAATGATCCAGGTAAAGATTACTGGCAGCGGTCCATATAGCTTACAAGGGGAAGCAGTTATCTAAAAATTTGCTTAAGGTTTAATTGCAACCTTTGTCTATTTAAGATATAATTCTAATCCGTTTTAGGACTCGGAAGGATAAGCCTCAGAATGAAAGTCAACGTTTGGAATACTATCAACCAGCTCAGCAAAGAGCGAGGCGTTGAGCCGCGCATTATCGTTAAGGCTATCGAAGAATCATTGCGGATGGCCGCCAGAAAATTTTTCCATAACGGAGAAGAGATCCAGGTTGATTTCAAGCCAGAAAAGAGCGAATTGCGAGTCTATGTGATTAAAAAAGTTGTGGATAAAGTCACTGACCCGGCGACAGAAATTTCCTTAAATGAGGCTCTGATTCACAACCCAGAAGCTCGCCTGGAGCAGGAAATAGAAATTGAATTGCCCGCTGAAACCCTTGGAAGGATAGCTGCTCAGGCGGCCAAGCAGGTAATTTTCCAGAAAGTTCGCGATGCCGAGCAGGAAAAAATTTATGAAGAATTTGCACCAAGGATAGGAGAAATTGTAACTGGAGTAGTCAGGCGTTTTGAAAATCAAGGTAGCGTTCTCGAAGTTAACCGGGTAGAAGCTTTTCTGCCGGACAAAGAGAAACTGCCAGGCGATGATTTTAAGCCCGGAGATCTGGTAAAAGCGCTTATTGCTCAGGTCCAGAGAAATTCACGGGGAACCCAGGTGCTTCTATCTCGAACTTCTCCGCGCTTTTTACACAAACTTTTAGAACTGGAAATCCCGGAAATAGCTTCTGGAACCATAAAAGTAAAAGAGGTCGTCCGGCAACCAGGGGAGAGAGCTAAGGTGGCCGTTTTCAGCCAGCAGAAGGATGTAGACCCGGTAGGTGCTTGCATTGGGGTAAAAGGAAACCGGATTATGGCTATCTCCCGTGAACTTCAGGGAGAAAAAATAGACGTGGTCGAATGGGCAGAAGATCCCCTCACTTATGCCAAGGCTGCTCTAAGCCCGGCTAAAATTAATAAAGTGGTAATTACCAATAAGCCAGGAAAAGAAATGGAGGCTTGGGTTGATCAGGAGCAATTTTCCTTAGCCATTGGCAAGAGAGGGATTAACGTTCGTTTAGCCAGCAAATTGGTTGGCTGGAAAATATCAATCAAACAGGAATGAACCGGGAATAAAAATGGAAAAAAATATAAATAAACCAAAGAACAAAAGCGAAGCCACCCCGGCGAAAAAGAAAGTCACCAAGGCGACCGCCGCTGCTCCCAAGCCCAGGCCAAAAATCCAGATTCAGGAAGGCTCGTCAATTAAAGATGTAGCTGAGCGTTTCAAAATAAAACCCCGGGACTTGGTTGATCATTTAGTGGCCCGCGGTTACGATGTTTCGGCCTCTGACCTGGTAGATGAAGTTCTGCTTAAAGCCATTTCTGAAATCATTAAAGTTGATTTAGAAATGGTTTCGCTCGAACAAGATATCCGTAAATTAGCCTTCAGCCTGGTTGATGATTTGGTTCCCCGGCCACCCGTGGTAACCATCATGGGTCATGTTGACCATGGGAAAACTACTCTTCTTGATGCCATCCGGTCTTCCAATCTGGCAGAAAGAGAAGCTGGGGGAATTACTCAGCATATCGGCGCTTACCGGGTTAATTATAAGGGTCGTTATATTACTTTTATCGATACGCCCGGTCACGAAGCTTTCACTCAGCTCAGGGCGCGGGGAGCTCAGGTAACTGACATCGTAATCCTGGTAGTGGCCGCGGATGACGGGGTTATGCCCCAAACCAAAGAGGCTATTAGCCATGCCCAAGCCGCCGGAGTTCCCATAATTGTAGCTATTAATAAAATCGACAAGCCCGAGGCGAATCCAGAGAGAGTCAAGCAACAGTTAGCTAAGGAAGGTCTAATCGTAGAAGAATGGGGCGGAAAAACGATTTGTGTAGAAATCTCAGCTAAAGAAAAAAAGAATATAGAAGAACTACTGGAAATGGTCCTGCTGCTTGGAGATATTCTCGAGCTTAAATCCCATCCCTATGTTCCGGCTCAAGGAGTTATCCTGGAGTCGAGGCTTGATGCTCAGAAAGGTCCGGTCGGGACAGTAATAGTTCAACTTGGAACTCTAACTCCGGGCCAGGCTTTTATCTGTGGCCTAACCTATGGCAAAGCCCGGGCGATGTTCGACGAATTCGGGAAACCAGTTAAGAGCGCCGGTCCATCGGTCCCAGTCGAAGTTTTAGGGTTCAATGAAGTCCCTCAAGCTGGATTCATTTTTCAGGTAGTTCCTGACCTGGAAATAGCTCGGCGAATTTGCGAATTCAGAATTTCTCAGAGCAAAAAGCAAACCCAGGGAAAAGAGGTGCCCCTGAGCCTGGAAGACCTGTTTAAAAAAATTGAAAAGGGTCAAACGAAAGAGCTGCCGGTGATTGTCAAAGCTGATGTTCATGGTTCAGTAGAAGTTCTCAAGGGGCTTTTGCCCACCTTGAGCACCGATAAGGTTAAAATCAATATTCTGCAGGCCTCGACCGGAAATGTCACTGAAGCCGATGTTCTGCTGGCTTCAGCTTCTAAGGCTTTGATCATCGGTTACAATGTTAAAGTTCCAGGAAAAATTCAGGAACTGGCCAACAATGAAAAGGTAGAAATAAGACTTTATAAAATTATTTACCAGCTGACCGATGATCTTAAAAAAGCGGTCGCCGGCCTGTTAGAACCGGTGATAAAGGAGACTTATCTCGGCCGGGCCCTGGTAAAGAAAATTTTCCAGATTCCCAAGGTGGGCACAATCCTCGGCTGCCAGGTGACCGATGGCAAAGTAGTTCGCAATGCTGAAGTCAGGGTCATCCGGGACAACCAGGTTTTGTACCAGACCAGAATATCATCTTTAAAGCACCTCAAGGATAATGTGACCGAAGTAAAGAAAGATTACGAATGCGGCTTAGGACTGGAAAAAACTCAGGATATCCAGCCCGGCGACATAATCGAGGCTTTTGTTCGGGAAAAAGTTATGCCCTGATAAGGCCAAAAAATGATTGTCGGCGTTCTGACCCTGGAATTTTTCCTGGAATATTCCCATTCCCTCAAGGAAAAGCGGCGCTTTATTAATAGTTTCACTGATCGGGTTCAGCATCGTTATAACGTCTCAATTTCTGAGGTTGGCTTCCAGGAAAGCTGGCAGAGAACTCTAATCGCCATAGCGGCAGTAAACAGCCAACAGTCAATAGTAAAGCAGGTATTAGGACGAATCCTGGAAGAAGCTCAAGGTTATTCTGAAGCCATTTTATCAAATCACCAGCTAACTTTTTATTAAATCTGAATTAACTGGATTAACATGGTTAAAGAATCTTCTTATCGAGCCAAAAGAGTCAGCCACCTTATTCAGCAGGAGATCAGTCAGTACTTAATCGAGGAATTACCGGAAATGGTCGGTTTCCTGACAGTCACCGGAGTAGAAATGCCCCCTGACCTGCTGACAGCCAAGATTTCGGTCTCCGTGCTGGAAAAAAACAGGAGAGAAAGCACTTTAAGGCTCTTGCAAAAGAAGGTTCCTTACTTTCGAAAGCTTCTTGCCAACAGATTAAATTTAAGATATAATCCGCAGCTAATTTTTGTTATTGACCACTCGGCTGATTATGAAGAAAAAATCGATCAGCTGTTAGAATTAGTAAAAAAAAATGAGCCAGAAGATAAAAATTGAAATCGCCAGAAAAATAGCTGCCAGTCAAAGCATAGCCGTAACTTCCCACCTGAGGCCTGATGGAGATTCAATTTACACCAGCCTGGCCTTAGGAGAAATCCTTGATCAGTTAGGGAAAAAGGTGCAGATTGTTATTCATGATCAAATCCCCTTTCCCTTTAAAGAATTCCCCGAAGTTGAGCGCATCCGGATAGGTCAAATCGAGCCGGAAGGTGTTGACCTGGTAATACTTTTAGAATGTGCCGATGTATCCCGCTCCGGCCAGACTGGGATTGACCACCTCCCCAAGATTAACATCGATCATCATTACTCCAATTCCCCTTATGCCGAGATTAACTGGATTGACCCCGGAGCCTCAGCCGTCGGAGAAATGGTCTATGAGCTTCTGGAACCACTTCAGGTTAGGCTAACCAGACGCCTGGCTGAATTTCTTTATTCTGCTATTTTCTGTGATACTGGCTCATTCCAGTTTTCCAATACCACTGCTAAAACTTTCGCTGTCTGCCATCAGTTAGTGGAGGCTGGAGCCAATCCGAACTTAATTGCCGACAAAATCCTTAATAACAATACGCCGTCCAAAATAAAACTTATGGGCCGGATATTATCAACTCTGAAATTGAACCCGGCCGGCAATATCGCCGCCTTAGCTTTACTTCAAAAGGACTTAAAAGAATCTGGTCTGGAACAAGTTGATATGGAAGACATCACTACTATTGCCAGGTCAATCAAGGGGGTCGAAATAGTAATTTTTTTCAAAGAAATGCCCTCCGGGGAATTCCGGGTTAGCCTCAGGTCGAAAGGCGAAGCCAATTCTGCTCTCATCGCCGAGCATTACGGAGGAGGCGGTCATAAGCATGCGGCTGGCTTTACCGTTATCGGAGATTTCGAAAAGCTTTATCCGGAAATCATAGCTACAGTTGAATCTCTCTTATCCGCTTCGACTGAAAAATTATAACTTTAATCATCGATTATGCACGGCCTGATTATAGTCGACAAGCCGAAGGGCTGGACTTCTCATGATGTTATCCTTCATTTGAGAAAAATTTTAGGAACTAAAAAAATCGGTCATACGGGCACACTTGATCCCTTAGCCACTGGAGTGCTCTTGATTACCATTGGCCAGGCAACCAGACTTTTCCCTTTTTTTTGTAGCCTGGATAAAACTTACTCAGGAGAAATCAGGTTAGGAATTGCCACTGAGACCTATGATTCAGAGGGCCATCCCCTGGGACCAGAATGTTTTAACTTCCCTTCAGAAAAAAAATTAAGGGAAGCAGTCAAATCATTTGAAGGCCATATTACTCAGCTTCCGCCACCTTTTTCCGCTAAAAAAATAAATGGACAGGCCGCCTTTAGACTCGCCCGAAAAGGACTTTCCCCTCAACTGAAGCCAATTAAAGTTACAATTCATAGATTTCTTATTCTGGATTACTCACCGCCTCTATTAAAATTTGAAGTGGAATGCTCATCTGGCACTTATATCCGGACGCTGGCCCACGACTTGGGGCAAAGACTTGGATGCGGTGGCCATATCAGCCAATTGAGACGCCTGGCCGTCGGCTATTACACCGAAGAAGAAGCTTATCCCTTAGAAAAAATAAAAGAAATGGTCAAAAAAGAACAATCAGCCAGAATAATTAAGCCATTGGAAACCTTGCTTCCCCACCTTCCAGCCATCTGGTTAGATGAGGCTGGTTCTAAGGAATTTCTCCATGGTTCCAAAATAACTTTCGAGCGGGTAGCCAGAGCCAACCTGTCTCCGGATCAGCCCAAATTAGTTAGATTAGTAATAGAAAAAGATACTTTCCGAATATTTTCCTCAGAAGGAGGACTCTTGGGACTGGCCACCTTTATTCCCGAAAATCGTTATTTCCAGCCACGGATAGTTCTTAAAGCCTCCTGAGTCTTCAAAAGTCGACTTAATTAGCCCGTTAATGTAAATTTTTTTTGCACTTAAGAAAAAAATTTAACCAGTTTCCTTGAAATTTGGCCCTATCTATTGTATTTTAAATAAGAAATGAGGCTAAATAAGAACCAGATTGAGCATTTATCATTTACTATCTTGAGAGCTTTAATAAAAGAGGGGAAAATTCTGGTTGATGATAAGACCAAGGTTTTAGAAGAGATAATTAACCTGATTACTGAAGAATTTATGAAGGAAGACCGGCTGGATCAGGAAGTTAGGGAAATACTCAATAAACACTTGGATGAAATCCGAAAAGGAAACATCGAATACCAGACCATATTCAAAATGATTAAAACTAAACTGGCCAAGGAAAGGAATATCGTCCTCTAATGAGTAAGCTTTCCCGAGAAAAAATACACTACCTATCAAAACTTATTGTCAATACTCTTTATAAACATGACCAGGTCGAATTTCTGGATGATCCCAATGAAATCAGGCTCGTTATTGTCAAGGCTTTCGATGAAGAAATGAAGCTCTATGATCAAATCGACCAGAAAGCCAGAGAAAAAATAGCTTCGCAAAAAAGGCATATTGAAGAAGGCTCGCAGGAGTGGGAAATCCTCTATCGGAAATATTATAACGAAGAGCTTTCCAAGCTAACCAAGCTCTCAGAGTAAAATCTGCCGGCTTGTTCGAGGCCATTTTATTTTGGGCAAACTCGAGGCCTCGAAGAATATCCCCACAGGCCAGCAACTTAAGAAAAACTTAATTTTTTAAGACCGAATTTTTATCTCGGAAACGCGAGGGCAGCTTTCCCCTATCAGCCATCCACAGTTAGCTTTTAATAAAAAAAGGGGCGGAAAA
>PNJE01000151.1 GCA_002877915.1 Candidatus Aminicenantota bacterium | reverse complement strand
CGCCACTTATCTCCCGGTTCTGGTCTTTTATTAAAAGGAGCGGCATCTTTAAGGCTTTCCCAGGGGATAGCTATTTCTACCGACCAGCCTCTGTCTTTGTCTTGGGGGTTATTCAGAGTCCCGTCAACCCAGACGGCTGTTTTAAGCCCTTTTATATCCCAGCCGGTGACTGCTGGGCCACCATCCCGGTAGGGTTTTACCAGAAATAGATCCCAGACTGTGTTGAGGGCATTTATTTCCAGTTCATAATAATTATGAGTATCCCCGTCAGGATCAATAAATACCTCAAAATCATTATCCTGATAAATTACTGAGTCACGATCTTTTAGAGTGGCCCAGACATTTGGCTCTTCCAGCTCAGCCCCAATATAAAAATAATTATCATCCCAGAGCATTTTGACTCTGGTTCTAAACCTGGGCTTGGGCTTGCTTTTCCCTTCAATATCCATAAAATCTTCAGTCCAGTAAACCTTTTTCCAAGAATCCTCGTCCAGCCGGCCATCAATATTTATTGGTTCAAAAGTTCGGAAACACATATAGTAACGGTCCAATGGTTTGATTTTAGGTTCTTCTACCCTTCCCAAAGAAATAAAGGACCCGCCCTTCAATATGGCCGGGAATAAAAATAATAACCACCACCATTGGAAATTCTTTTTTGAGTGCATCTTTCATCCTCCGTTTTTCTTATTCTCCGATCCGGAAGGAGATTCTATCTTCCAATAAATAATTTTCTGCCCTGACCAGTTTAAAAATTTTTGAAAGTCGGCCTGGGAAATTTCCAGGGTAGCTGTATTTACATTAGGATGAAAATTGAGGCTAGAATAACCAAGTAAATCTTGATCAATTACCACTACTACTTCTTTGTTGGTATCATTGATCAGGCCAAAGGGTGAAACGGCCCCTGGAAGGACTCCCAGAAATTTTTTCAGGCGTTCGGGAGAAGCAAAGCTTAACCGATCTTCTTTTAAATAAGCGTTTAGTTTTTTAAGATTAACGTTTTTTCCTGCCTCTACTATCACTAAATAATGATGATTTCCTTTATAATTTCTTAAAAAAAGATTTTTGCCGTGAGCTCCAGAAGTCCCCTGCCAGTATTGCTGGGCTTCTGATAAGGTAAACACCGGGGGATGAGAATAGCGCTTCCAATTGATATTAAGGGAGGATAATATCTTAAATAATTTTTTTTCTTCGTCGGTGAGCTCTGGCACCATTTTTAATTTACCTTAGAGGTTATTTTACTCAAATATAAAAATCTTTAAAGCCATAAGATAGAATCAGCCTGATAGAGGCCAATAAATCGCCTTGAGCTTGGCCTGAATTGGTTTAGATTCTCTGAATCTTAATCTCAAGACGATTTTAAAAATTTGATTTGAATTTTTTCCTTAAATTAGATATAAATATCACTTATAAAATTAATATGTCTGAACCTGATATTATTTATAATTTCTTCCAGCAAAATCGTAGCCATTTCCCCTACCTGGAAAAGGATTCTTCTGGGCAAAAAAGAATCTATTTAAATAGCGGAGCCGGAAGTCTAATGGTTGATTCCTGCTACCAGGCAATAGAAATGGCCCTCCGTAATTTAAATTCTATGCCTGGGATGGTCAGTAATGAAGAAATCCAGACAGCCGAGCTCCATCAGGAAGCCAGAAAAGCGGTGGCTGATTTTATTGGAGCTAACAGTCCGGAGGAAATAAGCTTCCATTTTTCTACCACGGCAGCTCTTTTTAATCTGGCTTTCGCTCTGAGAAAATTGTTCCAACCAGGGAAAAATTGCTTAGTAACCGATCTTGACCATTTGGCCAACATCTCGCCTTGGGAGACAATCGCCCAACAACAGGGGGCGGAAATAAGAAGAATTCATTTAAATGATGAGAGCCAGATTCTAATAGATAAGCTTATTGAGAAAGTAGACAGACAAACTGTCTTAGTCGCTTTGACCGGGGCTTCAAATGTTATAGGTATAATTAATCCTTTGACTGATTTAATCCAGGAGATAAAGCAAAAATCAGATGCTTTGGTGGTCATCGATGCTGTTCACCTGGCTCCTCATAGTCCAATTGATGTTCGAGAAATTGGAGGCGATTTTCTAACTTTCTCTGGCTACAAACTATTTGGACCAATGATTGGAATTTTATATGCCCGGAAAGAAAGCCAGCCTTTATCCTTTCCCTATCGGGTTGAGACTAATCGGCCCCAGGCCCCGTTTTGCTGGGAACAGGGAATGTTGCCTAATCTGGCTATTGCTGGTCTCAAGGGCGCTCTTGATTATTTAGAGGACCTGGGCAATAAACTAATCTCTCCTCGGGATAAAGCCACGACTCTTAGCCGGACAAGAGTTTTCCGGTTAGCCATGGAAGGCGTTAAAAATTATGAACAGAAATTAAGCCTGTATTTTATGAAAAATCTGGAAAGAATTGACCGGCAAAAAATTAAATTTTATGGCCTGGTCGCCGGTAATAAAATTGTCTCCAAGGTTCCAACTTTTGCCTTTGAAATTTTCGATTATTCGGCCGCCGAAACCAAAAGACTTTTCTGGGAAAAAGGCAAAATTTTAATTGCTGATGGCAATCATTATTCAGCTTTTGTAACCAGGCACCTGAAGAAAGAAGCTCTCAATCGCCTCAGTCTGGCCCACTATGATAATCTGGAGGCCATAGACCGGTTTTTTGATACTCTGGAAAATTTAATTTATAAAAAATAATGTAATTATAAGGAGTAAATCATGGCTAAATTTGAAGGCGTCAAATGGGCTCCAGGGCAGATGCGTTATTTTCTTAATGAAAAGACCTTTGAAATGTTCGAAGCAGAAGCCAAGACTTATGCCGCCACCAGGTCAACTTATTATGCCAGTTTTTTATGCTTTGAAGGAATCAGATATTTTTGCCGTAAAAACGAGCAAGGCAACTTAGAATTGGTTTTCCTAAACTGGGACCAGAACCTGGAACGTTTTCGGAAAAGCATGGCTTTTAATCTGAGTCGGACTCAGCAGAATATTGTTCCAACCAGGGAAGAACTCGAGGATATTTTTATTAAAAAGTACTTCTCTCATCCGGTCATGAGGCCTTTCCTGGAAGAAATGGCGGAAAGAGGCGTCCAGGGATATCTTCGGCCTTTCACCCTGGATGAAGAACATTCGATGGGCGTTACTTTCCCCAATTTTCCCTCCATCAGAGCAGTCACCTGTATGTATAATGAGTATTTGGGAGAGCCTTTCGTCGGAGTTATTATTCCTCACCTTGTCCGGGCCTTAGGGGCAAATGGAACAGGTTGTCTCAAGCTGGGAATCAATTATTTGATGAGCATTAAGGCCATTGATGAGGCCAAGGCTCTCATTCCAGAAGCGGCCGCTGTTCTTTTCCTGGATGACAAGCCCTACCTCCCAATTGAACAAAGAGAAATAACCGAATGGGATTCTTCTTGCTGTCTATTTGCCCTGAGTGATAATACGGTAATCAAAATACCAGAAAGCAATTTGATTCTGCCTTCGGTAACAATCAAAGGGATGGTGGCTATTCTGAAAAAAATGAACATTAAGGTTGAAGAAAGACCCTTTACCTATGGCGAGCTTCTCGCCCGGGTCAAAAATAATGAACTGGTAGCCGCGGCCAGCGTCGGGACAGCTGGAATCCTCAATCGATGTGAGAAGCTGGTTCTGGTTGACGACCATTTCAAGGTTATCGGAGAGCACCGGCCAATTAAAAATCATCCCCTTTATCAGAAATTAAGGGAAATCCGCGAATACTACTGGGATGTCTATCGGGGAAAAGCCCAGGCCCTACCCGAGCTTCAAGTATTCAGGTATGAAATAATCTGAAAATATTGATACCTGAAGAAAATTTAAAATTGTTTGGGTTGCGGGCTTAGGCTTTTGACAGATAAAAAGCTCTGAATTATACTTCTGGGTTAAAGAATAACAACCGGTTTATGATAGCCTTTATGTCCGGAATCTTATTGGTCTAAGGAAGTATTTAATTTCAACTACAAGGGATAACCGAATTAATAGAATCAAGCTTAACAGAATAGAATGAATAAGAAAAGAAAATTATTAAATCTCAGACTGATTTCCGGGGCATTTGGCCTGCTGCTCTTCGTTATTTTGATTTATAAAATCGGACCTAAAATAATTATCGAGAATTTTCTAAAAATTGGCTGGTGGTTTTTTGTCACCTGCCTTATAGCTTTTGGCTGGATTTTTCTCCAGTCACTGGCCTGGGCTTTGATCCAAACCGCTTTTCAGCCTGTTCCTCTTCTGACCCTTTTTCGGGCTAAAGTTATGGCCGATGGCTTCAATACCCTTTTGCCCACAGCTAATATGGGTGGAGAGGCCGCCAGAGCAGTAATTATAAAAAAACATTCGCCTCTAAAAGAAGGTATCCCGGGAATAGTCTTTGATAAGACCATTGAATATGTTTCTTCGATTATCTATCTCACTACAGGATTATTCCTTTCCCTTTTATTTTTAAAAGTCCCAGCCTCATTAAAAATTCCTTCTCTGATTGTCCTTTCGGCTTCTACTATTTTTACTTTTATCTTAATTTTCCTTCAATTCAAAGGAGTCCACAAAATTCTGTCGAAGATAGCTTCAATTATTCCCAGAGCTAAAAATTGGTTAAGGGAAAAAGAAGAATTGCTTCACCAATTTGATTCTAACATGCGCCTCCTTTTCCACCATTCTCGTTTAAAGTTAGTGGCTGCCCTGGGGCTACATCTAATTTCCAGGTTATTGGGAGCAATGGAAATCTGGGTAATAATAAGAGCCATTGGCCTTCCAGCTAATTTAATCAAGGTCATCTATATATCTATTTTTGTTATTATTATGAATACCGCCTTTTTTTTGATTCCGGGACAATGGGGGGCGGCTGAAGGAGCTAATTTGTTGGCGGCCATAACTGTGGGCTATCCAGCTTCAGTTGGCATAACCATTGGAATAGTCAGACGGGCTCGCAAGATTTTTTTTGCGGCCCTGACCATTCTGTTAATCCTGGTAACAAAAGAGAAGATTAAACTTAAAAAGGCTTCTGAATCGGAGAAATTAAAACCATGATTGAAGAAGCAGTTATTATTTATAACGAAAAAGTCAGGAAATCAATTCTGGGTTTACCGCTATTAATGAGACAGATTTTGAATGGAAATCAGGCTGGCCTCAAAAAATTTTATGTCCTGGGGCCTGATTGTCCGGAAAATATTCAATTTATTAAATCTATCAACCTGGATAAAAGAATTCGATCTCTGGAAATTCAGATTAATTATCTGAACATAGGAGAGTTATTAAAAACAGCTGATTCCAGTAGACCAGATTTTAAAAACCGAAATTTCTTTTTAATGACCGGAGATACTCTCTGCTCTCCTCAATTATTTAAAAATTATGTTAATCTTGATAGTCCCTTGGAGAAGCCGCTTATTTTTACTCGGAAAAAAGCCAATCTGGACGAAGATTCAATGGAAGAACTCAACCTGGCGATTTGCCCGGGTCGAATCTGGCCTCGGCTGGCTGCTGCTGTGGGCAAAGAATTAGCCAATAATTCCATTTTAAAATTATCAACTTTATTTTCTGAATTTTCTTTTAGCTACCTTCAAAATCAGGAAATCTATTTTTATCGGATCACCTCCGGAAGTGATGAAAAAAGAGCCATCCGAGCTCTATTAAGCACAGCCCGGAAACCACAGGACGGCTTTATTGCCCGGAAGATTAACCGCCCAATTTCACTTTTTCTCACCAGATATTTGATCAAATTTAATTTATCCCCGACCAAGCTTTCGATTTTTAATTTTATTTTATGCTTAGGGGCAGCCTTTCTGGTAAGCCTGGGCCAAGGATACTGGTATTTTTTAGCTGGAGCCTTTTTGTTTGAATTTTCCAGCATATTTGATGGTTGCGATGGAGAGGTGGCTCGATTAACTTATCAGACCTCAGAAAAGGGAGCTTTAACAGATGTTATCTTCGATGCTCTGACTTATATCTTATTTTTTATCGGTTTGGCTGTCGGGCTATATCGTCAGACTCAGAGCCAAAGATATCTGGTGATGCTTATTTTATTTTTGCTATCAGTAAGCTGGTATTATATTAATCTCTATCGATATACCCGGGCCTCAGGCATTGGAACCAAAATTTTCTTGGTAGCTAAGGAAGTTGAGGCCAGCTCTCAAAAAGAAAATAATCTGACCTTCCTCGACCGGATCCTTTCCAAACTGGCCTTTGCCGTTAGGCGCGATTTTTTTGCCACCCTGGTGTTCGCCCTAATGGCTATGGGCTGGTCAGCCTTTACCCTATACTTGGTAATAGGCGGTTCCTGGGTGGAATCAATCTATTTTCACTTTTACGTCAGCTGGAAATTAGACCGACCAAGAACACAGCCAGAAAATTATTTTGGGTGAATTTAGAATAAAAATAAAATATAATTTATCGGTTATGAAAATACTTCAGGTATTAACTTCCTATGAACCAGCCTGGGCCGTAGGAGGATCAATAACCGCCACCAGCAATCTCTGTCGGGCGCTTATCAGGAAGGGCTTGGAAGTAACAGTTTATACCACCAATGCCGATGGAACTGGAGGGCGACTGCCAGTAGAACTCGGCCAGCCGATAAATTTAGGCGGGGTCGAGGTTTGGTATTTCCCTTACGAACTCGGAGGGCGGCGGGCTTTTTATTCTCGTTCTCTTTTCCAACAGCTCAGGGAAAATGTTGATAAATTCGACTTGGTCCAGGCGGCTGGAATATGGCAATGGATTGGCGTTAAAACTTCGAAAATAGTTAGCACTTCCGGACGACCGCTGGTAGTTACCCCTCATTCGAGCTTGATGAAATCATCATTCTATGAGGTCGGTAATAGATGGATAAAAAGAAACTACTGGAAATTTTTTGGACAGAAAATTATCGACCGGGCAACAGCCGTTCAGTTTTTATGCGAAGGAGAAAGAGAAGAATCGCAGGAATTCTGCCGCCAGACTTCCAGTTTTATTGTTCCTAATGGAATTGATATCAACAAATATAAAAAGAATCCGGAAAAAAGATTAGCTCTCAGAAAATCTTTAAATCTGCCAGAAACGGCTCTCCTTTTGCTTTTTTTGGGCCGAATTAACCCTAAAAAACAAATTGAACTGATTATCGAGGGTTTGCCTTCAATGCTGAAATTAAGACCTGAGATTTATTTTATTATCTCAGGTCCAGCAGATGATTCTGATTATCTTAAAAAATTAAAAGAGCTGGCCTTAAGGTTGAGAGTTGATTCTCAGATAATCTGGACGGGTTTAATTGATCACCAGCAGGTTCAGGATTTTTATTCAGCTTCAGATCTGATGGTCTTACCCAGCAAGGCTGAAGGTATAAGCATGTCTTTAACCGAAGCTATGGCCGCTTCCCTTCCCCTTCTTATTTCCAACCGGGTAGCTAATTACCGGGAAATCGAAGCCGACCGGGCTGGCCTGGTAACTGAACCAGAAGCCCGCTCGGTAAAACAGGCTCTCCTGCGAATATGCCAGGAACCTGGTTTACTGGCGGAGTTGTCTAAAAATGCTCGTATTTCAGCCGAAAGGCGTTATGATATCGAGGCGGTTGCTTCCCTGATGATCAGGGCTTATGAGGATATTATTAGTGGCCACAAGAGCCCTGAACTCTACTGGCAATAAACTTAGAAAAAATAATATTATTTTGCCGGTCATTAATAATTTCAAAAGAAAGGAAAAGCCGGATGCTAAAAAACCATCCCAAAGCCCTTATTTATATTTTCTTTACCGAGATGTGGGAAAGAGTGGGCTTCTATACCCTGATGGCTATTTTGATTCTCTACATGGAGAATGTTTTGAAATGGTCAGATTCTAAAAAAGGTGACTGGTATGGACTTTTCTTAGCGCTTTGTTATTTTGTCCCCCTGGCTGGTGGATGGTTAGGAGACCGTCTCCTCGGCCGCTTGAAAACTGTACGACTCGGGGCCGCCCTCATGGTCCTCGGGTATGTTGGCTTAGCCATTTCTTCAGCCTCTCAAATCATCAGTTTTATTCTGGGGTTATTATTAATTGCCATCGGGACAGGAGTTTTCAAGGTCAATATGTCAACCTTAGTAGGAAATATTTACCGAAACAAACCAGAACTTAAAGATGCTGGATTTAATATCTATTACATGGGGGTTAATCTGGGAGCGATGATTGCTCCTTTGATCGCCACATTGAACAATGCCATTTTCCATAGTTATCAGCTGTCGTTCTGGGTGTCAGCTGCTGGATTAATCCTGGCTCTCCTGATATTTCAATTCGGGAAAAAATATCTTAAGGCCGCTGATGATTATGAAGAAAAGTCTAAGGCTCAAGAAGTTGAACTAAAACTAAAATTAACTGACCAGGAAGTTAAGAAACCAGTAGGTAATCAATCAGAAAACCAAATTGAAAGAAAACTCGATGCTGGCCAGCCACTTCCTGAAACCAATCTGGAAATTAAAAGTGCCAATTTCCCTGAATCTCAGGCTGAAGAAAACAAGGAATTCTGGTCCAGAATTATAACTTTGATAATTCTTTTCACTATGGTCATTTTATTCTGGATAGCTTTTTACCAAAATGGGTTTGCTCTAACCTTATTTGCTGCCCATTCTACGGTCATAAAAAATTGGTTAAGACCTGAAACTTACCAGTTTTTTGAACCTTTCTTTATTCTGGTCCTTACTCCCCTTTTACTATCGTTTCTCGGAAAACTAAACCGTCAAGGGAAAGAGCCTTCTACTCCCAGAAAAATTTTATTAGGTATGCTATTCATGATTGGAGCTATGTTTATTATGGTGGTAGCTTCAATTCGCGGTGGAAATCTCAATCAGAATATAATGTCTCCTTGGTGGCTGATCAGCACTTATTTAGTTGTCACCGTGGCGGAAATATTAATTTCACCTATGGGCCAATCATTTGTTTCCAAAGTAGCCCCTTCAAAAATCCGTGGCCTGATGATGGGAGGTTGGTTTGCGGCCATCGCTTTCGGGAGTTATGGCAGTGGCCTCCTGGGAAAGTTTTATAATCGCTTTCCACATCATCAATTTTTTCTATTGTTGTCTGCCCTATTGACCTTAGCGGCTATTTTAGTGGCCTTATTTTTAAAAAAGCTGGAACGCTTTGCTGATTGAAGGAGTTTTATTTTGAATAAAATAAATAAAATAAGACAAGAAATACAAATCAAGTTTTTTAGCCTATTTAAAGCTTGATGAAGAATATTATTAAAATATTAAAGGAGGGACTATGTTAAATAAACAAGGATTTATAAAAGAAAAAACTGACCAGGCGATAAAAATACTTAAAGAGTTAGACCTCGACTGCTGGCTGACTTTTACCCGGGAAAGCGAAATTTGCGGCGATCCAGTTCTGGTGTTTTTAGCTCCAGGTCAGGTAACCTGGCCTTCGGCTTTTATTATCAGTGCCGATGGACGAAAAAAGGCTATTGTTGGGCTTTATGACCAGAAAATGATTGAGGAGACCGGAGCCTATGACCAGGTTGAAGGTTATGTTACCGGAATAAAAGAGCCATTGATCGGTTATCTTAAACAGCTCCAGCCAAAACATATTGCCATTAATTATTCTAAGACCAGTGAAATCGGCGATGGTTTAACTCATGGGATGTACCTGATTCTTTATGAAATTTTAAAGGAAGCGGGAATGGAAGACCGGTTAATTTCGGCCGAAAAAATTATTTCAGCTTTAAGAGAAAGAAAATCCCCTTTTGAACTCCAGGCTATTCAAAAAGCCATCGCTTTTACTGAAGAAATATTTGAAGCCGTAAGAAAATTTATCGCCCCAGGTAAGACCGAAAAAGAAATTGCTCAATTTATGTTGGCCGAAGTCAAGCGGCGCGGC
>PNJE01000003.1 GCA_002877915.1 Candidatus Aminicenantota bacterium | reverse complement strand
CGGTGGTGCTCGGAGAGACCGACCTCCACGGAGCGTTGGTTGTGGCGGAAAGAATTCGACATCGGCTCGAAGAACTCAGCCTTGGGCTTCGCCTCAGCCGTGAGGGCCGGGTAGAGATAAAGGAAAAGGCTCAGCCATCTGAGATGCTCGGAGATAAAAGTGCTCAAATTGGCGAGGCCGAATATAACGAATATAAATTTAATCATGATAATAATAAGACAGACAAAATCGAAAAAGATGCCAGCCGGAGCGAATCCTCGGAATTTACTGGCGTGACCATCTGCCTCGGCTGCGCGGCGATGAACCCGGTAGAAGGAGGGGACCCGGAGGAGCTTATTGCCCGAGCTGACCGCGCCCTTTATAGGTCGAAATCATCCGGCAAAAACCAGACTTCTTATTGATTATTGAGCGTTTCGAATTGCCATCCATTCAATAGTGCAATAATACCAATAGAGCTGCTGTTTAAAGTTGCCAATAAAGTTGATAAAGCTGCTTTTTAAAGCTTCTAATTAATTTTAAAGGTTCTAATTAAAGCAGCTCGCTAAAGCTTCTCCCTGCGCCTGCGTCTGGCGTTATAAATTTTTTTGCTTTTTTTCCGGATAAAATCTTGACAAGGGCGTTGCAGTCTTATATAAGAGATTAAGAAATAAAGTTGAGCTGGAACCGAAGAAGCAGCAGAATAGGCCTTAAGAAAGTTGGGTGGTAAGGGGTTCTGGTCACCAGAGGAAAGTAAAAAACTTTATGGCTAAACGGAAGTGTGATGGGACATGATAAGGAAGAGGGGATAGGGTTTTTCCTCTCAGGCTTTTTAAAATCTAATTTATCACCGAGGCCAAGGTGAGTGGGTTTATTTTGTCTATTTTTATTTTCCAATCACCTTGTTTCTGGTCATTTTGGAGCATTTTTAGAGTGCTTTCGAGCATCCACCAGTTGGGTGCTATTTATAAATTTTTGTGTTTAATTAGTTTATTTTAATTTAATGCTCCTTCGTGGATGGAGCCAGTTTTTTAGCGGCCGCGAGCCTGCATTGGCGGTAGCCTATTTTAACGACTGCCTGTATCCTTTTAATTATCAATTATTTAGGCAAATGGCAATTTTTTAAAAAAGGGGGATACTATAATTATTTACCCAATTAGTTGCTTGATTTCAGACATCGGCCGGCCGAAAAGCAGAAATGAATTAAAGAATAAAAACAAAAAGCATAAAAATAAATAAAATGTCTCGCGACTCAGCAATGGGAAAAAGAAAAGATGAGAAAAATTGGAAAACTATAGGGTGTCCCGATTTTTAGGGTGTCCCTATTGCGTAAAGGAGCCTTAATGACGACAGCCTTTATCATCAAAATTGTAGGGCTTTTTCTTGGGGTGGTGGCACGGTCGCTTATCCCGTGGCTGCGCAAACTCCGTGAGGGAGAGGTTAAGGGCTTTGACCACCGTTATATTTATTCAGCCCTGGCTACCTTCATCCTTGGAGTTGTCATCACTCTGGTGCTCTTCCCGCAATTTAAAGGCGAAGCCAGTGGTGGTCCCAATTTTGAGACTTATTTTCGCCTGTTCTGCTTGGCTTTTGGTTTCGGCTTTGGCTGGAATGCTATTGTGCTGGAAGCCGGGCAGTGGGCCAACTGTTTCCTGACCGATGAAAGCATTCCAACTGCAGAAAAAACGAGTGATGCCGGCGATAAGAAATAAAAAAACGGATGACGTCATAATAAAAATAAAAACTGGGGACACAATCTATATTTCCTAATTTTTTACCAAATTTTTAGCCATTAACTGGTGCAGAAGGGGAGGAGCCGATGCATTAATCATTAATCAGGATGAAAAGCAAGCTCAGGTAAGGAAAAAGCACCTTGTAAGGAAAATGTGCCTTCTGTATTTTAGCTGCGATGCTTCTTTCTCCTGATATATGGTCTGGAAAAAATCAAAAAAATAAGTAAAATGTCTGGCGTCTCGGCTCTGGAAAATAGGAAATGAGTATAGCGTCCCCCTTTTTCAGAAAGGATGTGAGGTGAAAATCCAGGAATATAAAATTTACCTCCGTTATCTTGATGACCACAAGTGCCCTGATTGCGGCGAAAAGCTTGAGCGGCGTCCACGACGGCTCTGGCAGAAAGCGGTGTCATTTGCCCTTCCGCTCCGCCACTACAAGTGCTCCGGCTGCTACCAAAGCTTCTTTGCTTTTTCGCCGCTCTGGAATCAGATGAACCCTGTCGAAAAAATCATCCGTCTCCTGGCTACTGCTGTTATCCTTCTTGCCGGCGCCTACATCATCCTGCGGATTATTTTTGTCATTTTATATATCATTATGGCTTGATTAAAATGGGGACACATTCTATATTTCCTTATTTCCTTATATTTCCTAATGTTTCCTAATTTTCTAAACACAAATGATAGCTAATCACCCAATCCATTTTAACTTGCAGCTGGCAAATTATCCGTCGCTGGTAAATTTACACCTTTGGCAAATTTAATTTAGTTTTTTGTATATCATATGAGAGGAGACTGCAATAGAGAGAAAATAGGAAATATAGATTGTGTCCCGCGTTTTTTTGGCCAAAAGATCTTAGCTCTGGCAATAAAAATTTAAAAACGAAAGGGGAATTAATTTAATGCCATCGAACCAAAAACCAAAGCAAAACCAGAACTCAAACTCAGGCCAGACCATCTCCACCCAAGCTCGCCCAATCCAACCCTCAAGCTTCAAGCGGGGGATGGGCTGGCTGCCGGATCGCCCTGACTTCCGCGATTACCACGAAGCCACCGAAGCCATCAGGGAAATTCTGGACAGCGAGGAAAGACTGAAGGAGGAATTGAAGAAGAATAGAAAATTAGCCGATTTTATCGATTTACCGCCCCTGAGCAGACGCATTGAAGCTGAGTCGTTGCCCTCATCCGTCGACCTTCGCGACTTCTGTTCCCCCATCGAGGACCAGGGTCAGCTCGGCTCCTGCACCGCTCACGCCGGCGTTGGCCTCATTGAGTACTACGAGCGCCGTGCTTTTGGCCGCCATCTGGATGCCTCGCGGCTTTTCCTCTACAAAGTGACCCGCAACCTGATGATGATGCGCGGCGACACCGGCGCTTACCTCCGCACGACGATGGGGGCTATGGTGCTTTTCGGTGTCCCGCCCGAATCCTACTGGCCTTATACCGACGAACAGAACTCCTTTGACCGCGAGCCCCCCGCCTTCTGCTATGCTTTTGCCCAGAATTTCCAGACGATAAAATATTTCCGCCACGACCCAGCCGGCTCCAAGCCCGAGGCCGTTCTCCACAGCCTCAAAACCTACTTAGCCAAGGGCTTTCCGTTCATTTTCGGCTTTTCGGTCTATAACTCCATAGAGCAGGCAGAAACCACCGGCCGCATCCCGTTCCCTTCACCCCGCGAGCGGATGGAAGGCGGTCATGCGATAATGGCTGTTGGCTACGACGATAAGATGGAAATCACCAACAAACTCGGCGGCGTCAAGACCAAAGGCGCCCTGCTCATCCGGAACTCCTGGAGTGCCTCCTGGGGCGACCACGGCTATGGTTGGCTTCCCTATGATTATGTGCTCCGCGGCCTGGCCGAAGACTTCTGGTCAGTGCTGAAGAAGGAGTGGGTCGACACCGCCGCCTTTGCCGAATAATCCGAATAAATTGTATTAAGCTCTGAAACAACCTTATTTCTGCCAGCCACAAAGAAGCTAAATGAAGTTAGCTGGCTAAATGAAAATGAATATATAAAATTAATCAAAAGCCTGTTTTCGTTGAATTTTATTAAAATGGCCATAACTCATAGTAAACATTCAATGGAGCTTTTTTATACAACTTAAATATTCGGTAACTAGATTACTACAATAATGCAGAGCAAAATAATTTAGACGAAACCATAAGGAACATAATTGCCTGCTCATCATAAATTATCTCGGAAGAAAAGCCAGATGCGCTTTTGATTTTCTGGGATACTAACAGCTGCCTATCCGCTATTGATGCCAAACGGCTTAAGGTCTTGGTTTTTCATTTTGAGGCAAGCAATAGATGCTACGCGAAGGTGGTGGATAATTTTGTATGGAGGAAGGATAGAATAAGGAAATAAAGAAGAGATGAGGATTTTAACGATAAATTCTGTTTATAATTCCGGAAGTACAGGTAAGATAATAGCAGCAATACATAAAGGTTTGCTGGAAAGAAGATATGTTTCATCCATAGCTTATGGGCGTGGGCAGGTTGTTAATGAGCCAGGGGTATATCGCATAGGCTGGGACTGGGAGGTTAGGCTACATGCTCTTCATACCAGGCTGTTAGGAACGGTAGGGCATGGCTCAATTCTAGGAACAAGGCGATTGATGAAATACATGGATGAGTTCAAACCTGATGTTATTCATTTGCACAATATACACGGCTATTTTGTTAATGTTTACATGTTAATAGATTATATAAGACAAAAGAAGATCCCGGTAGTTTGGACACTCCATGATAATTGGGTATTTACAGGGCGTTGTGGTTATTTTTATGAATGTGAAAGATGGAAAAGTGGGTGCGGGGACTGCCCAAATCTTGCTGAGTACCCAGCAACACTTTTCTTCGATCGGAGCGCTAGTGAGTGGAAGCGCAAGCGGGAGGCTTTCTGCTCTATACTAGGCCTTGTTTTAACCTCACCTTCGCAATGGCTGGCGGATGATGTACGCCTTTCCTTCCTGGGAGATAAATGGATAGAGGTTGTTCCAAACGGTATAGATACTCAAAACACTTTTTATCCCAGGGACCGTAATGTGGTAAGGCAAAAGCTTGGCATACCTCAAACCCAGCCTGTCGTTCTAGCAGTTGCACTTGATTTTACCAATGAGCGCAAGGGTGGGAAATATGTTATAGAACTTGCCAAGGCACTTGAAAGAGACAATATAAAGATTCTGATAGTTGGCTGGATAGGTAATGCCAATAATTTGCCGCCAAATGTGATAGTCTTACCGCCTACCCGAAACCAGCATGAACTTGCCGAATTCTACTCTGCAGCGGATGTTTTTGTCATTACATCCAGAGGTGAAAACTTCCCAACTGTGGTGCTGGAGTCACTTGCATGTGGCACACCTGTTGTAGGTTTTAGAGTCGGTGGCATACCTGAACAGGTAAAGGAGCATTGTGGCATAACTGTTGCTCCAGGACAGATTGGAGAATTGCGAGAGGCAGTGCTTTATATACTTTCAAATCGTAACACTTTTGCACGTGAATTATGCAGAAAAACTGCTGTTGAAAAGTATAGTAACGAAGTGATGATTGAGAAATATATCGGTATTTACAGAAGACTGTTGGGTACGGATAAGTAAATTAGGGATGAGATCAATGAGAGTCTTATTTTTAACCAATATACCTGCGCCGTACCGTGTTGATTTTTTTAACGAGCTTGGCAAATTATGCAAGCTGACGGTTCTTTTTGAAAGACGTTCAGCAACTGACCGTAATAAAGAGTGGATTTCTGACGAAGCTATAAACTTCAAGCCCGTTTTCCTTGAAGGTATAAAAGTTGGACATGACAGTTCTTTTTGCCCGTCTGTACTTCAGTGGCTGCAGAAAGATCGATTTGATATATTTGTAATCGGTGGTTACAGCACACCTACTGGGATGTTGGCAATAGAATACCTCAGACTACGTCGCATACCTTTTTTTCTTAACGTCGATGGTGGGTTCATAAAGGATGACAAACCGATTGTACATGCTATTAAAAAGCATTTTATTGGCAGCGCTACATGGTGGCTCAGCACAGGAAATGAAACTAACCGTTACCTCGAACATTACGGAGCCAAAAAGGACAGGATATTTATATATCCATTTACGTTAATAAGATCTTCAGAATTATGTCCAGGTATAGCTGATGAGTATGAAAAAGTATCTCTCAGACAAAAACTTGGTATATCGGGTGACCGAGTTGTTTTGTCGGTTGGTCAATTCATACACCGTAAGGGATTTGATATTCTTATAAAAGCATGGAAGTCAATACCTCAAAACATAACCCTTTTGATTGTGGGTGGCGGTCCAGATGAAAAAAAGCTGTTTTCGCTAATTTCTGAAGAAGGGCTAGTTAATGTGCGCCTAATAGGCTTTAAGAAAAAAGACGAGCTTAGAGATTATTATCGAGCAGCTGATTTGTTTGTACTGCCCACACGCGAAGATATTTGGGGTCTTGTTATAAATGAAGCTATGGCTTGCGGGTTGCCTATTATATCCACCAACAAATGTATTGCCGCGTTGGAACTTGTCAAAGACGGAGAAAACGGGTTTATTGTGCCGGTTGAAGATGAAAATGCGTTGGTTGATAAAGTTAGCTATATTTTTTCAGATGAAGAGTTGTTATACAATATGGCAAACAAAAGTCTTGAGCGTGTTAAAGCATACACAATAGAGAATATGGCACAGGTACATTACAATTTGTTTGTTAAATTGGAAAATGTAATATATTAACCTCTTTTTAGTGGGGTAGATCGCGATTTTGGATAGGAACTTTGGACATTCCCAATGCAAAGGAATAATTGTATGAACATTCTCTATGTTTCAAAAGTATGCTCACAGAAAAAATTTAATGAACTTTTTGAACTTTGCATAGTTAAACCACAACAACAGGCCCAAAAGTTTCATTATCTGTTGGTTAGTGGTTTTGCCGCACATGAAGATATACAGCTTACTGTAATGAGTGATTTACCGATTTCACATGTCCATACTAAAAGAATATGGTGGTATGGTTCTTCAGAAATCGAAAACAAGATGATATTTAAATACCTGCCGCACTTAAATGTTCCAGTAATCGGGAATGTTGTTGCCTTTTTTGCAGCCTTTTTTGCTACTGCAAAATGGTGTTTGGCAAATAGAAAAAACATAAAATATATCATTTGCGATGTTTTGAATTTGACAATAAGCGTTGCAGCAAAAGCCGCAGGTAAGCTTTTCGACGTGAAGGCTGTAGCTATCGTTACTGATATCCCGAGCTTTATGCAGGAATATAAGAACGAAAAAAGAAGAGGATTTACATTATTGTTTACTGGTGTTTACACTTTGCTTTGTAGTTATATTTTAAGACGATATGATGCATATGTTATTCTGACCGAGCAAATGAACCGACTTGTTAACCCTAGAGGCAAACCAAATATTGTTATCGAAGGTATGGTTGACTTAAAGATGCTCGGGCAGCCGAACTTATTGGAAAAAAAATATCGAGAAAAAGTTGTAATTTATGCAGGAGCTCTCTATGAAAAATATGGAGTAAAAAAACTTATTGAAGCGTTTGTAAAAGTGGCAGCCAATGATGCTAGATTGTGGCTTTTTGGTTCTGGCGAGTTGGAAAGAGAGATAAAACAATATAAGAAAAAGGATGATCGTATAGAATTTTTTGGGGTAATATCAAATCGAGCAGTGATCGAGGAAGAAATTAAGGCTATACTCCTCGTGAACCCCCGGCCATCTTCGGAAGAATTTACACAGTATTCCTTTCCGTCTAAGAATATGGAGTATATGGTTTCTGGAACTCCTTTGCTGACGACAAAACTTCCAGGTATGCCTGAAGAATACTATGATTATGTTTATCTGTTTGAAGATGAGTCAGTTGAAGGAATGGCGAAAACTTTAGACAGGATTTTAAAACTTCCAAAAGAAGAACTGCATGCAAAGGGCTTGGCAGCTAAGGAATTTGTCTTAAGAGAAAAAAATAACCTTATTCAAGCGAAGAGAATTATTGATATGATAATGGGAAATTGTACTAAACAAAAGAATTTTTGTTAAAAGATTCTTTTATCTTCATCTCATGGAATTATGTAATTCCAGAAGTACACGATATTAAAAATATCTTATTTTAGCTCTATTCGCTTTTAAAGAGATAAAAGCAAAATTTAATTTTATAATTAATTTTATATAGTTGACTAAATGAAAAAAATACAAAATGTTTAAATATATTTTTAGAGAAGTGTCAATAGATTTTTTTCTTTCCATATTATTATTTTTATATTGCTTAGGAATTAAATCATTGTCAACGGGAATCATAATTATTGGATATTTTATTTTTTATTACGTAATATTAAAAAGAAAACAGCTGATATTAGATAAATTTACTTTAGCATTTTTATTTCTTTTTTCTGTTTCATATGTAACAATTTCAATTAAATACAACTTTATTTCTAGTTATGAAGCCTATAGAATATTTTTAATTCCATCTTTTTTTTATTTGATAGGTTTGAATATCATAAAAGATAATCAAATAAAAAGCACAACTATTTTCTTTTATTCGAATATTTTAATAATATCGCTATTTTTATTCGGTTTCTTTAGTGTAGCAAAATCTTATTATGAATATGGCCTTACAGATTTATTTATGAATACAGAACAAAGGGTTGTTTTGATACCATGGTCAGACATTAGCCTAAATGCTACAAATATAATTGGTTATTTTTGTATGAGCTTATCTTTAGTAGGAATTATATTTTTCGGCAAAAGAAAAAAATCTTTTATTGTATTTAAAATTTTTTATTTAATCATATTTTTAATATCTATATTATCCATCATATTACTCGGCAGTAGGACCGGGCTAATAATATTTTTAATATCATTTATTGCTACTTTTATCGTATATATTTTTTATGGTCCCCCAAAAAAAGAAATAAAACTTATAAAAATTATTTTTATAATTATCTTTATAATTTTATTAGCTTACGCTATTTCAGCTAATATGTACGGCATAGGAAACAAATTATTTGGATCAACATTGTCTGTTCGCCTTTATAAAATTGGTATTGCTCATGATTTGAGATATAAAGCATGGGAAGGATCATTATTGGGGTTATTAGATTATCCATTTGGTGGAAAAAGATCTAACATTCCACTCAATTATGCTCACAATCTATGGCTTGATGTCGGATATACAGCGGGCATAATTCCATTTATATTAATAATAATATTTTCTTTATCTACATTAAAAAGCTATTTGACGATAATAAAAACTAAAATTATAGATGTCAATATAAAATTATTATTAACAGGAATATATATTTCTTTATTTTCATATTTTTTTGTCGAACCGATATTAGAAGGAAGCTTTATTCTATTTACAATATTTTGTTTTATTTCTGGAATGACAAAAATGTATTCAAATTTATCTGTTTCGGCAACAAAAAAAATGGTGCGTAAAGTCTATGAAAATACTTTGGTGCGTTAATATTTTACTTCCCGATGTTGCAAAAGCTGTTGGCGTTCAGCCTACTCCTTTTGGAGGGTGGATGGTTAGCTTGTCTTCTGACTTGGCTAGCATTGAGGGTATAAAATTGGCAGTTGCGACGGTTTATTCGGGGAGGGAATTAAAAAAATTAGAAATAAATCAAATAACATATTACTTAATTCCTGGTGGGCCTAAAGCTATGCTGGGGAAAGGTAGGGAGGAATTAAAAAAATATTGGCAGGAGGTGGTTAGTGAATTTAGGCCCGATTTACTTCACCTTCACGGTACCGAATATGGTCACGGTTTAGCATTGTTGGAGGCTTGCCCTGAGATTCCAGCTGTTGTTTCCATTCAGGGCTTGGTTGGGGTAATAGAAAAGTATTACTATGCCGGTATGGAATTTTCCGATGTTTTTTTGCGTCCTAGCTTTCGGGATATTGTAAAGCTTGATCCTTTATGGAACGGGCGCCGGTTATTTAAAAAGAGGGCGGTTTTTGAACGTGAAATTCTCTGCAAAGTCCGTCACGTTATAGGCAGGACTACGTGGGATTACTCAAATGTAAAGGCAGTAAACCCAAGCATAAAATATTATCATTGTGATGATGGCCTCAGAGATCCTTTTTATAAGCATGTGTGGGATATTTCTAAAGTTCAAAGACATTCTGTTTTTATCAGCCAGGCAAGTTACCCATTTAAAGGATTTCATATTTTGCTAAAAGCGGTTTCTCTTTTAAAGCGGGATTACCCTGATATTCAAGTATTTGCCGCGGGGTATAACAT
>PNJE01000186.1 GCA_002877915.1 Candidatus Aminicenantota bacterium | reverse complement strand
GGAAAATTATAGGGTGTCCCGATTTTCAAGGGCTTTTTTAATCAAGTCCTCAAGCTCAGCTTCACGTCGCTCAAAGTTGAGGGCATCAGATTTAAACCTGACTTGACCCCGGTCAAGTAAAATAAAATATGGTTCAGTCGCCACCCTGAATAACCGGTAAGCCTGGCCGCTCTCATCCCTGGCCACCGGAATGTGCCAGTGGCTGGAGCGAACCAACTCGTTTAAATCTTCAATGATATCTCGGCTGACAGAAATGATTTCGAGACCTCTTTTCTGGTACCTATTAAGTGCGTAGAACACATCCTGGGCTGTTTCCAGGCACGAAGGGCAAGCCGTGCTGATAAAAATTAGTAGCCATACCCGATTTGAATCTAAATAAATCTTCTTTCCCTCGAGTGAGCTAAGTGCAAAGAACGAATCTAAGCTATCACCTTCTTTAAGGTAATTTTTCTCCTCGGATGTCTGGTAACTCTTTTTTTCAATCTCCTCTATCAATTCCTGGTTTATTTTCTGACAGTCATTTAATTTCTGCCGAAGGTCCCAACCCCAGAACAGGGAAACGAAAAGGAGAAGGGAAAGCACGAGCGGAATTAACCATTTTCTCGCCATTACTTCCCCCTGAAGACAAACTTCCTCAGCTCGTAGTTATAATCAATTAAGTAAAGAGCTCCATCATCACCGATAGCTATCAACTTGGCTTCGCAAGGCAAAACAATGGTGTTCTGATATCTACCCTGGCTATCATACTTGTATATTTCACGTCCCTTTTCCTTCTTTCCATCAGGTGCTTGGCCACTTGCCCCGGTCAGGAAATAATAATAATTATTTGAATCAAAACTCAGGTCAGCCAGGATGAATGGCACTTTCTGCACATCTCGGTCATTCTTTATTCTCATTTTTAGGATCTGTGTTTCCGGCTTCTCCCCCTTGGACACAATCTCAAAACTTTTTACCATCTTATTTTTCCGGTCAAAAACCTCAATTTTATTCAAAACAAATTGATGGCCACAGACGAGATTCCCCGCCCGGTCAACCTTCATCAAGACCGAATTTATTAACATGTTCAACATCAGGTCATCGGTCTTTATTGCTTTCATAAAGCTACTTTGCAAATTGAAATCCAGCCCATAAACATTTATAAGCGGCTCTTCTCTTAGCGCCACATAGCTTCCCGGAAAGGACACCACATAGTATTTATCCTCAGTTAGGACAATCCCAGAGGGCGGATAGGTAAGGTTACAAGAAGTAATAAGTTTTCCTTCATCATTTAAAATTTGAAGCCGACGGTTCCCGGTATCGGCTACCCCAATGAGTTTTTTGCTTCGGTCGACATAAAAACCCTCCGGCCGATTCAATTCTCCAGGCCCCTTGCCTCGTCGACTTATCGAGCGAACAAATTTCCCATCAACTCCAAACACTTTAATCTGACTCTCTTCTGTATCCAGCACATATATTTGTTCGCCGACAATTTCCAGGCGAGCCGGCAAACTCAACAGCGCCCCAGGCTCCTTATTCATGACAAAAGATTTATCTTCAGAAACGATGATGATTTTTTCTACTACTTTCTTATCAGCCCCCCAGCCGACCAAGCCGATGATTAAAATAACCGATACCTGAACAAACAATTTTCTTAAAAATCTCATTTTCATTCTGCTCCTTTATTAAAATAAAAGGAAGGGGTGGGCCCCCACCCCCCTTCCTCAATCAATTCCTTGGTGTTAAGGTTCTCATCAGGTCACTTATCACCCAATAACAGCGATTCTGATGCAGCGGGCGAGGGCCAGCTCGCAATCAAGATAGTCAACTGTGCCGCCCCAGAACGAGGTCCTTACATTCTGGGTGCACTTTTCAAACTGGGCAAAGCAATTGGTCCCGGAATCCTCCTTAGCTTGAACGGCCATGGTTCCATAAACAGTGACCAGAAGCAAGAGGACGACGATAGTGTTGATCAGTCCTTTTTTCCTCATTTTTACCTCCTCTGAAAATTTTCTGCTCATGAGCTTCACTCTTAATAGAGGCAAATTTAGTGCCGGTTTGGAGGAAAAGAGTTTCCCCTTGAAAAACTCGCTACCTGACATTTTCAGGTAAACGTTGGTTATCAGACTCGCCGCCGGAGTAAACATTTATTTACCAATTTTGGTCTTATAAACAATTGACTGATGAAACTATCTTTTTTTCTCATCTAAAATTTAAAAAAGACTCAATTAGCCTTCTGGCCATTAAGTCTTTAATTGAGATTTCCGAGATGTTTATGGACTTACGCCAAACCTGCAAGTCTTTTTCCTTCTTTTATTCCCATCTAATTTTCTAAAATTTTTTTAGCGCCGCCTTTATAAATCTTAAGTTCGAAAAATATTGTCTCGGCCAGCACTCATAAATATATTTTCCTTTCTGGGCCATGAGAATTTCTTTAGCTTCCCAACGTCTTTATTTTGATGATTCGATTATTTAATAATTAATCTAGTTAATTTTGAGGATATTGGCAAAAAAGAAACCAAAATAAAGAGGCTACTATGCTCTCAGAAACTATTTCTTTGACCTGGAAAAAAATCCTGAGAACAAATTTAATTGCGGTAATCATATGTTCTGCTTTTGTTATCTATGCCTTCTATCTGGTCTTTATTGCCCGTTCACCGGAAGAAGCCGCTCGGCAGTCTACCCTAATCTTTCCTCTATTATCAATACTCTTGAGCAGCGCGCTTATCTGGGATGAGTTTGAACAGAACCAGATTTATCCTTTTCTGAGCCGCTTTCCGGCCTATCGCCTTTTCCTGGGCAAAGCATTGGCCATAATTCTGATAATTCTTTTCATCTATGTAGCCATCGGAATCTCAGCGACGATCATGATTTTTGCCGTCCTTGACTCTGAAGCCACCTTTCCCACAATTAATTTCTTGCTTAGCGGACTAATCTTAAGTCTTTATTTTAGCTCCCTCGGAATATTGCTGGCCACCCGGCTTAAAGGAGCAGCAAATTTCGTGGCTATTCTCCTGGCTGAAGTTCTGGTCATTATCCTGGCTGAAAAGACATTTGGCTTCCTAAAATTGCTCGAAGCTGGCCAGGCTAATACTTTCACCCTGAAAAATTTGTCTTGGCTGCTATTGTTGCCAATCCGGGATCGCCTGGTCGCCTGGCAATTGCTTTCACTCCTAACTGTTTCTTTTGTTTTCCTTTTTTGGGCCCTGACTTTATTTAAGCGCCAGGCTGACAAACATAACTTAAAGCTGCTCGAATCCACTCAGGATGTCAATTTCCTGCTCAAAGTTTCGGCACTTAAAAAGATTTTCCATGAAGGACTGCTCAAAAGAAAAATAAAAGAGGCGCTAAAAGGAGTGGACATTGCTATAAAACCTGGGAAAATAACTGGCTTTCTCGGCCCGAACGGGGCTGGCAAATCCACGACGATAAAGATCATTTTGAATTTTCTTCGGCCGGACGACGGGCAAATTGAATTTGCCTCGAGTAATAACAGGAAGGGCCAGAGTAAATACCCGGATATTGGCTACTTGCAGGAACTTTCCGGGCTCTACCCGTTCCTGACTCCCAGGGAAACCCTCTATTTCGTCGCCAGGAATAAAGGAATGGACAGGGGAGAAGCACGAAGCGAAGTTCAAAATTTAGCGGAAAAGCTGGCTTTTTCTGACCACCTTGACCGCCGGATTAGAAACTTGTCTAAGGGTACCGGGCAAAAAATTGCTTTGGCCGTAGCTATCCTCGGTCAGCCTGATCTGCTAATTTTTGATGAACCATTCACCGGCCTTGACCCCATCATCATGCACGAAATCAGGAACTTGATAATTGAGCTCAAGCAAGCTGGCCGGACTGTCTTTCTTTCTTCGCACCTATTGCCGGAAGTGGAAAAACTCTGTGATGAGGTCATCCTAATTAACGAAGGACAAATCGTCTGCGCGGGAGAAATAGCGCGCCTCAAGTTAGCCTGGCAGATTTCTGAACTGGCCCGGCAAAACAGTCAGGTGGTAGACCGAATCCGGAAAATTATGAACACAGAAAGCCCCAACCTGAAATTTACTGCCCTGCTCGATTTTAGCAATAGACTTTTAAAAGATGAAACTATCGCCGCGCACCTGGCAGAAGCACCAGTCCCCGACTTAGAAAAGATTTTCCTTGACGCGGTGATGAGGAACAAGGCAACGCCAGAAAATTAGAAAAAGCTGGTGGACGGTAGGGGACTCGAACCCCCGACCTCAGCGTTGCGAACGCCGCGCTCTCCCAGCTGAGCTAACCGCCCACTTCAACAGCTACCCAGAATCATCATAAAATTTACCATTAATTGGCTGAATTTTCCACCTGCTGAGCATTTTTGCTCTTATCTTACTCGCCCTCAGGCTGGGTTAATAACGAGTAAAGTATATCTAAAGCGGCGCTATAACTTTTCCACCCGAACCCCGCTATCATTCCAGCGCAAACAGGTGCGGTAACAGATTGCCGCCTAAAATCTTCCCGGGCAAAAATATTACTCAGATGAACCTCTATCACTGGTATTGATAAAGATTCGAGCGCATCCCTAAGGGCATAGGAGTAATGAGTCAGAGCTCCTGGATTGATTATCAGGGCATCAAATTTATCTGCTTTTTGTTGTAACTCATCTATAATTTTGCCCTCGCTGTTGCTCTGAAAAAATTCAACCTCTATTTGCAGTGTTTCTGCTTTTTTCGCCAAGAGCTTGTTTATTTCCTCGAGTGTCATCTGTCCATAAAATTCCTTTTTCCGCTTTCCTAATAAATTCAAATTAGGCCCATTAACTACTAAGATCTTCATCTATAACCTCCTGCATCGCTTGAAACAATATTTTCTTATCAATGTTTTTTCTTAGACCTACTCCAGTACTATTGCTAAATAAAACAAAATCAAGACCCTTTTCTGTGTTCTTCTTATCTTTCTCAATTAACTTCAACAGTTCTGCTTTATTTCCTCTTATTCTAACTTTTAAACCTAAACGAAGAAATAGATTCCTTATTCTTTCGCGAAGGGCAAAATCAGTTAAATTTAAAAGTTCTGATACTCTTAAAGAATAAAGAAGTCCTATCGCCACCGCTTCTCCGTGTGATATTTTATAATTATGAAGAGCTTCTAAGGCATGTCCAAGAGTATGGCCGAGGTTTAATTTCTTTCTTTCCCCTGATTCATAAAGGTCCTCTTCTACTATTTTCTTTTTTACCTGAAGAGCTCTCCAAATAATTTCTTCCAGGACTGCTATGTCTTTTCTCCGTATCATTTCCATTTTGTTATCAATTAGGTCAACCAGAGCTTGATCCCCTATTAGCCCAACTTTGATTGCTTCGACTAAGCCCGTAGCCAAATCCAATTCACTTAATGAATATAGAAATAACGGATTAATAATAACTTTCTTTGGCAGGGCAAAGGTACCGAGACAATTTTTAAAAGAATCATAGTTAATTCCGTTTTTCCCTCCTAAGCAAGAATCCACCATGGCTAATAAGGTGGTCGGGAAATGAATATGTTTGATACCTCTCAAGATGGTGGAAGAAACAAAACCTCCCAGGTCGCCGACCACCCCGCCTCCCGCTGAAATTAAAATGGAATCTCTTTTGACTCCATTGGTCAGCAACCATTTCCAGATTTTCTCTGCCTGTCTTAAATTCTTATTGACATCTGTCGCTTTGACCGGCAACCATTTCAATTTTGCTTCAAGAGTTTTCGTTTGAAACCAATCGTTTATTTTCTGGTCATAAATCAAAAAGAGCCGTGATTCATTGTTCTCTATCAATTCCTCAGGTTTAAAATCTATAAACCTTTTAATACTTACTGCCGTTTTTTCTTTTCCCTGTCCCACCTCAAATTCGTAAAGCTTAGAGTTTAAGGAGAAAAGCACTTTTTCCACCACTTCCTCAGTCGAAAGGCCTTCGATTTCAATTTTATTTGGCAAATTTTGATACAATTGTTCCCGCTCCTGATATAACTGCCAGAAGCAATCATAATCATTGTTTTTAACAAGAGGTCTGTTAGAAGAGGTTCTGATTCTTTCCCAGCAATTTGATGGCTCATCAATTAAGGTTAAAATTATTCCCTTTCTGGATAGATTGGTCAAATTTTCTTCATCGAGCAATGTTTTACCACCCGTAGAGATTACCGCTTTTTTCTCCTTCTTAGATATCTCTTCAATTACACTTTTTTCCAGGCGCCTAAAATAGCTTTCCCCAAAACGTTCAAAAATAGTGCTGATAGTTTGCCCGGCTTTCCTTTCTATCAACTCATCTGTGTCCAGATGAAAACGGCCTAATTTTTGAGATAGAATCCTACCTACCGTGGTCTTTCCCGTGCCCATAAAACCAGTGATGATGATATTCATTCTGTAATACTCCAATTAAATTCCCTGGTCTCTTCAAGATAGGCTTGCCAGTTTCTCTTTACCTCAGCCAAGGAATCGCCCCCAAATTTTTCCAAGAAAAGGCTACCAATTTCTATAGCCAGAATATTCTCGGCCACCACCCCCACGGCTGGAACCACGCAAACATCAGCTCTAAGGACCGGCGTCTTAGATACCTTTAGGGTTCTTAAATTTACTGAATTTACCGAATACATTAAGGAAGGGACAGGTTTTACTTTTAATTTAATAATAAGTTCCTGGCCGTTTGACATCCCCCCTTCTAAGCCTCCCGCATCGTTTTTTGACCTTTTGATTTTTCCCTTCTCCAGACTGATTGGGTCGTTATTTTCTGAACCAAAAGGTTTCACTTCTCCGACCTCAATTCCTTTGACGGCTGGTATAGATAGCAAGGCACCGCCAATTCTGTATTCAAGCCTTCGGTCATAGTGGACAAAAGAGCCGAGGCCAACAGGCAATCCTTTTACTCTTATTTCCGTCACTCCACCTACTGAATCGCCTTTAGCGGCGGCTTGTTTAATCAAGGATAACATTTCTTTTTCCGTCTCATCTTCTAAACAATAGATAGGAGAGTCAAACCTGCGTTTTTCAATTTCCTCGAATAGATAAGACTTCTTGTTCCTAATCCCACCTATTTCAACGGTGTGTGAGACCAACCTAACTTTGAACTCCTTTAGAAAGTTTTTGGCTATCGCACCTAAGGCTACTCTCAAGGCCGTTTCTCTGGCACTGGCTCTTTCGGCTACCAGATGAATATTTTTAAAGCCATATTTAGCACAACCAGCTAAATCGGCGTGGCCAGGGCGAGGAACAAAGTCTTTCAGTTCTTTAACATCTCTGTTTTGTATATAGACAGCGATCGGGGCGCCAGTGGTTACCCCATCTCTGACCCCGCTGAGGATTTCAAATTTCTCATCCTCTAATCTCATTCGAGAACTTCGACCAAAGTGGTATCTCCTCTGCCTCAGTTCCTGGGCTATATTTTCTTCATCTACTCTGACTCCAGCCACCATGCCCTCCAGTACGCCAACCAAACCTTTCCCATGTGACTCACCAGCCGTAAGATAGCGTAACATTTTTTACTCCTTGACGCTTGTTGAGCATAAATTTTTTTTCTGCGATATCTTATGATAAGCTTTCAGCCAGCTCTGATAAGAAGTCTTCTGCCCCGTCCAGATTTCTAAGGATTTCAGAGCTTGAAAAAGAAGCATGTCCAGACCATTGGCACAACGGGCTCCTTTTTCCAAGCCCATCTTCATGAATGGAGTTGTTTCAAATTTATAAATTAAATCAAAAAATAGTTTCCCACGACCAGAAACAGAAAAGTTTAACGGAAATGAATCTGAGATACCTGGTAGTCCCAATGGAGTAGCGTTAACGACCAAATCTGCTTCTTCTATTTCTTTTTCAACCAGGCTTTCCTCCCACCCGATCACTTGAACATTAAAGAAAAAAGAAAAATCTTTTTTCAGGCTTAACCTCCTGCTTGGCGACCGTTCTACTACTGTCGCTTTCTGACACCCGAGCATTTTAGCCGCGTACAGAACAGACCGGGCAGCTCCACCCCCGCCAAAAATCAGCATTTTTTTTGGCCAGAAATTAAGCCTTTTTATGGCTTCTAAAAAACCATACCAATCGGAATTATAACCGTGTAATTTTTGCCCAATTTTCTTAACCACATTTACTGCGCCAATTGAACGGGCTGTTGGGTCAACTTCATCCAGGTAAGATAAGATTCTCTCCTTAAATGGCAAGGTAACGTTAATACCCAGGATACAAGAGCTACGCAACCAATTTAAGAAATCTTCCAGATAGGATGGAGCTATTTCCCAGGACAAATAACGCAGCGGCAGATTTTCATACTTTGCCACTTCCCTGAACAACAGCGGTGAAAAAGAATGTTTCACCGGCTGACCAATTAACCCAAATTGATGATGAACTCTGCTCATTTTGGCTTTTTAATGGCTGACGGCCATAAAATGTTCCCAGAAATCTGGGTAAGAAATTTTGAGACAATCATCCTGGTCTATCCAAACCTCCCCTCCCGCCACGGTTGCGGCTACGGCCATGGTCATAGCTATTCTATGATCATTAAAGCTTTCAACCTTTGCCCCTTTTAACTTAGTTGGACCTTCAATCACCAACCCATCTTCTAATTCTACAACCTTTGCTCCCATCCGTTTTAAATTCACCCAAATGGCGTGGAGACGGTCGCATTCTTTGTACCTCAATTCTTTTGCCCCTGTTATTTTTGTCAGGCCGTGGGCTTGGGTGGCTAATAAGGCAATGAGAGGAATCTCATCTACTAAGGATGGAATATCTGAAGCTTCTATTTCTACCGCTTTGAGTTCGCTGGTTTTAACTTCAAGGTCAGCAATTTCTTCGTTAAATTTATTTTCCAGGCTCAATATCGACAGCCTTGCCCCCATTTTATCAAGCACCTTGATAAAACCTATCCGGGTCGGATTGAAATTTACCCGGCGGATAACCAAATGCGAGTTGGGAAGCATGACGGCGGCGCTGATTAAAAAAGCAGCTGAAGAGATATCCCCAGGAACAGTAATTTCTCCGCTATCGACCTTCTCCTGTGGACGCACTCTGATTGAATTATTTTCACAATTTAGCTCCACCCCCAAATATTGCAGCATTCTTTCTAAATGGTCTCTGGTTTTAATTTTCTCTCTGATTATTGTCGTCCCCTCAGCCAAAAGCCCGGCCAGGATGAGGGCCGATTTTACCTGAGAGCTGGCTACGGGTAATTCATAATCTACTCCATGCAGATAACCGCCTCTAAGGCTTAATGGAAGAAATGAATCATCTTGGCGGCCGAAAATCTGAGCGCCCATTAACCTTAACGGTTCCACTATCCTTTTCATCGGCCTCCGGCGAAGCGAATCGTCACCATCAAGAACAGAGTAAAAAGGCTGAGCAGCCAAAAGACCAGCCAAGAGTCGGGCTGTAGTTCCTGAGTTACCGCAATCGAGAATACCCGAGGCTTCTCGTAAATTTCCTTTGATAATATGTATCTCGCACCCCTCTATCCTTATATCTTTGCCCAGAGACCGCAAACAATTGACAGTAGATAAAATATCAGCCGAAATAAGAGCCCTTTTTATCCTAAATCCTTTATTGGCCAATGAACCAACCAATATCGCCCGGTGAGTAATGGATTTATCTGAAGGAGGAATTATCTCTCCTTCAATTCTTTTAATTCCCAGGGAAAGCTTTTTCATACCGCTTTCTCCTTTTTTCTGCTTCCGCATTAACTAAAAACAAGAAATCTTCACCTCTTTCTTCTTGCAAGCATTTTTCCAAAAACTTAAATTCTCTTATAAATTCATCCGCCAATTGCAGGACATTTTCTTTGTTGGACCTAAGCATGCTCTGGCCCATGGTTGGCGGGGTTAGGCACAAGCGAGTGGCCCCTAAAAAACCTGTGGCCAAAAAGCTATTAATCCTTTTTTGCTGATTGCTTTTTTTGAGAAAAAGGGAAAACAAGGCTAACGAAAGAAGATAAGGTAATTGGCTGGTCAAGGCCACGTTTTGATCGTGCCTCTCTGCGGATATTTCAATTGGCTGAGCCCCTAAGCTAACTATTATTTCTCGAACTTGCTTTAAACCTTTGCTGCTTCGTCGAGAC
>PNJE01000157.1 GCA_002877915.1 Candidatus Aminicenantota bacterium | reverse complement strand
AAAGCCATCAAGCTGGCCAGGCAGTTTGGAATGAAACAAATAGAAAAATCTCTGTCGGTTTCCGTCATCGGAACAGGCGCGGATCTGAATAAAGCCACGGACAACGGGCTGGAAAGAGCCGCCAGATTGTTCGGCCTGAGCGTACCTGAGGTTAAAAATCGGGCCACCATAACCGGAGGCATAAAAATCGGTCGCCATCCCGGAGTGGTCCAGGTAATTTTCCGGGTTCCTGTGGACCGTTTAGAAAAGGCTGGATTGCTGGAGTTAGCTTTAAAACAATACGGAGAACCATAAAAGAAAACGTAAGCTGCGGCTCAGATGGCGTGGAAAAGTTCTGTGACTAAGGGCTCAGGGTTATCTTCATAAATTAAAGATTGCTTCGGGTAAAAATAAATTTTATGATACAGCCAAAGGCCGACAAAAATAAGGAAAGAAACTCCATAGAAAGTAATAAATCGAGAGGCATTGGCCAGGACATCTGGCTCTAACCAGCGCGGTACCATGATGTAAAAAACAAAAGCAAAAACATAGATGAGCCATTTTTCATGCAGCTGGCTTTTCCCGGGCAGGTAAGAACAGGCAAAAGGAAATTTGCGCTGCTGGAAGAATAAGTATTTCCATCAAAAAAACAGCAAAAACAAGGTCATAAAGGCAGTGAAGGCCAGACTTTCTCCAGCCCCAGAGAAAAGAATAAAAAACAAAAAGTGAAAGATAAAGCGGCAGAAGGTAAAAAAGGAAAACAACTTTCCTAAAGGCAGAAAAATAAGGCCATTTTCCTGGCCCTTCACTCGTGACGAATACCCAGTTAGCGGACCAGTTGACCGGCAGGCTGTTGGCGTCTTTAATGCCAATAAGCAAAAAGAAAGTCAAAACTAACGGCAACGACAGCATGTTGCCCGACTGATATTTCCAGAAATATTTTCCGGTGGCCGTCAACATGATCATAGTTAGACCTAATCCCACCCCTTAAGTAGGACATAATTCTGTTACGATGCATCCGACTCCGACTAAAAACACCATGATAAAACCAGAAAACTGCTCTTTCCACCTGGTTTCTCAGTATGGTCAGGTTTAAGACAGGTTCAGCTATTCTCCTCAGCAGCGATGGCCACAAGTGCTTTTTCCCCTCGGGTAAGACTTTTCTCAGATATCGGCTGTAAGAAACCAGAGTAATAAAAAAATAGGCAGCTATGACGATGGTCAGCGCCAGAACAGCTTTGTAAGCCAGTTTCTTAAAAAATACTTCCCTGCTGCCCATCAATACCCGGTAAAGGCCGGTAAACCAGAGCGGTGGAAAATTCATCATAAAAGTGGTCGGATTTTCTTTAAGGGCCTGAATATCTTTGAATTTTTTAAAAATCCAAGTGGTGTCCAAAACGAAAAAGTAAATAATAAAGATATGGGCGACAATCAGCCCCAAGCGGATTATTTCAGAAAGCCTCTGGAAGATCTTGGCTCTGAGCAAAATGTTGAATAAGCCAAAGACCAGAGCCAGGGCGAAGAATATGTAACTCCCGGCCGCCAGCATCACCACCAGATGAACCAGCAGAAGCATGGCTGCCGAAGCTAAGCCATATCCTCTTGATTGCCCGAGATACATGGCGAATACTATGGAGGATAGAGAATTTATACCGACAGCAAACATCCCTATAAACATTATTAAGCTGATGAATTTGGCCGAAAATACCGTTAAAGGCCTCACCGGCAGCGGACCAAGGTTAGAATAATCCTGACGGTCGAGGAAAATTACTTCCCATTCAAAAAGCGTAATCAGCCCGATAAGCAGCATAATCAGGGTGGTAAAAAAGGCAGTCTCAACCCAGGCCGTACCGCGTTCTGGAACCAGAAGATAGACGAAAAGAAGCGAGTCAGCTATGTAAGCTGGGAAGATAGATAGAATGGCAATCAGGCCTATAGTTTTCTGAATCATCTGTTCTTCAAAAAAAACAGTTTCGTTGAGAAACAGACGCCTGAAGAAATGCTTAACCAGAACAAGCAGGGAACCAAAACCTCGGTTTAATGTATTTACCAAATCCATTTTTGTTATTTTTTTTATTTATTTCGTGGACATTTTGGCTCTTTTCTTTTCGGGCTTTTGCTTTATTACCCCTTTCGCATCAACGAGACTAACTCAGAAGCCAGCGCTCCGGGGTCTTCGTGTTTTACCAGTTGATTGAAGATATCTTCGAGCGAAGGCACCTTCATCAATTGCCGCAGATTTTCCACCGAATCATCAGCCTGCACGCGGCCTTGGTAAAGAATAATCACCCGAGTCGCCACTTTTTCCACTATCTCGAGGATATGGGAAGAATAGATGACAATTTTCCCTTCGGCCGCAAGCCGTCGCACTAACTCTCTGACCGTAAGGGCGGTCGTCACATCCAGACCGGAAAGTGGCTCGTCCAGGAGCAGGACTTCCGGGTCATGAAGAAGGGCGGCTGAAATCAGAACTTTCTGCACCATCCCCTTGGAAAAAGAAGCAATCTCAGAATGCATATCACCGCCCAGGTCAAAAATTTCCATAAAGCCTTCAATTTTATGCTTGAGGGCTGATTCTTTAATTTTCCTGAGCCGGCCAACCATTATCAGATAATCATAAGCACTCATATGGGAATAGATGGCTGGTTCTTCTGGCACATAACCCAGCCTTTCTTTAAACCAGACCAGGTTTTTCCAGACGTTTCGACCTTGGTAGATGATTTCACCGCCGGTAGGCTCTAAAAGCCCGGCTATCATTTTGATGGTGGTGGATTTGCCGGCGCCGTTAGGCCCTAGATAACCAACTGCTTCTCCAGGCTTCACCGCAAAGCTGACTGCATCCACCGCCTTAAAATAACCATATTTTTTGGCAACTGATTTTAGCTCTAACATAAAATTATTAACCGCCTAATAACCCACATTTATCTATGATGATTAATTTACTTCAAACCTGGTTTCCGAAGCAAATAATCAACTTTCCTCATGAATTCATCTATATATGCTCGCAGATTAATTTCCTCTAAGGCTGTGCAAGCGAGTATAAAATATACTTTGCCATCTGGTCCGATTCCATATAGAGTAGGGGGCATAATTAGGCCTATATTTCTTCCATTTTTTTAGATTTTTTATCGGAAATTTCGCTCCCGTAATTGCCCTAATTTCGTCAACAAAATTCAGTTCTTCTTCGTTAATTATTCCAATAACCTGAACATTTTCAGGCACCTCATTCAAACAATTAACCACCTGTTGAACACATGGCGGACAGTTTTTCATTGAAAAAAACAGCACCAGATAGAGATTGACTTCCTTTTGATAGCTGGTCTCCAACTCCTCAACAGGAAAATCAATTAAAATGGGAGTCACATGATCTCGATAAATAACACTTGTTAAATAAAGAATAACCACTATCAAGAAAGCATATACGAGATTTCTCATAATTTAATTTGATATTTATAAATCATATACTTTAAGCTGGACTCATTGCTTATCCAAGCAAGCAAATATAGATAGCCAGCTTCTTTCTGATAAAATAATGGAACATATTTTTCTTCTGAATAAAATTCTTTCAGTTGTCCTTCATCCAGAAGCTTTCCCGAATGATCATAAATTTGAAAATATGCCACAAAATAAAGATCACTCTGGACTTTTTTCTCCCTATTCAGGTAAATAACACCTACAAAATCTTTATCAGCAAAAATGCCACCAACAAAAGAAAATTTGTTTAAAATTTCCTCTATAACTTTCCTGCCTGTTTGGGGATTGAGAAATTCGTTCCTGGTTTTCTGGTCTATAACAAGAGAATGAAAATTTCTGGGCTCTTTGCCGAAAATTTCTATTTTTCCTGTTTTCATATCAATTTTGATTATCTTAAGTCTTACGTCGCTCACATAAAAGAGAGTGTCACCATAAATATCAGTCGCTCCCCTGTACGATACGCCCGAAATTCCCTCCCTTGTTTTCTCATATTCGCTTTGGGATTTCCCTCCATATCTATATTCAAGGGGAAGGATATATTCAGTATTCTTGCCCAGAAAATCTCTCTTGAAAATAATATATTTCCTTTCCTTTGGCGAAACAATGTATCCTTCCATCAGCACATTTCCATTGTATATTTTTATAAAACTATCTGCTTCCCAGGCCAGAATCTCGTATTTTTTTTGAAATTCATCCTGGTTTGCTTCAAAAACATGCACACATTTTTTCCCGGCATCAAAGGCTGCCAAGAAAGGGAATTGATAATCAATGTAGGCCACTCCACCAAATTCACCCGGCCCAGGTCCCATTTTGCCCCAGGCTTTAATTATCTTTCCTTTCTCATTTATAATTTTGAATTGGTTATTTTCATCCTTTATATCGGCAAAAATAAAATTCCCATTTTCAAGGACAACAAATGAACCGGAAACAAGTAGAGAATTTTCTTCTATAGGTATTTTATCAATCAGTCTTATTGTCTGCGAAAAGCAAAGTTTATTCTGAATAAGCAGGACAAATATTATTGATAAAGTTACAAAACATATCTTTTTCATCTTTTTCCCTCACTGGGAAGGACATGATATAAAACCTTTAGTTTACAATAGCGCAATCGCTCGGTTCGTCAAGGCAGTAATAATTTCCGTATAACCATCCTCCCTGAAGGTAATACCTAAGCTGATCAAATAAGCCAGTGACCTGTGTTGTAGTTCCAACTATAGCTGGCGTAGCAGCATAAACTTTTGTCATAAAGTTCAAAATACTCATTGTGATTCCCATAAAAATGAGAATCAAAAGAAGAGCAGACAAAAATTTTCTCATAGCGCACCCCCTTATTTCTTATTTAATTTTCTCATCATCTCCTTCCCATTTTTAAAATAAAAAAAAACATCTTGTCAAGTTTTTAGGTTTTCACCCTTTGTTGAATTTAGTTTAGATAACCTTAAGTAGCTATAGCATATTGTTTTAATAACTGGTTTAAAATTGATTGTTGATTTAATAAAAATATACATGAAGAATATCTCTGTTTTAATCAATATGACCTGAGGCTACTCTTGCTTTCAATTCCTTTAAAATATTAGAAAATTAAAAAGCATATAGTCTCCTGGCTTCAGCCGCTTTCCGGGTTCAAAGGTCATGACAAATAGATAGCCGTTTTCATCGGCAAAATAGGAATGGAAAGGCAGAACATATTTTGGATAGACCACATTTACCCCGAATCTACTTAATCCCCCGATTTCTTCCTCCATGATCTTTTTGTACTCTGTCAGGTCCGTGATTTTCCTATATGGCACTGTAATTCTTTTGAGAAATTCTCTCATCAAGTCGAATATTAAGAATTCATATCCTCTCTCGGCAAAGGCTGAGTAATTCCTGTTCCCGGAAACCTCACTGAAGATAACGTGCAGACTGGCTTCTACAGTTTTCGTGGGAATCGGATTCGGAAAAGTCAGCCGGTCGAGTTCTTTAATTTTCTTAAAGTCTTCGTCGTAATAATTTAGAGTATAGCCCCAATCTTTTGCCTCTGCTCCATAAATTGATTCCAAGCCGATATATTTTCCATCAGCCAAAGGGTGAATGAAGAGCACTTCAGGAAGGCTGTTTATCTCTTTAAGGCAGGACCCCTCCCGGTTGAAAAAAGAAACTTTAGCCCGTCGGGGATCAAGAACCAGAATATTTCCTTCTGGTGTTAGAAACATCTCAAAGGGATTATCCAGTTCTCCCGGGCCCTGTCCCTGTCTGGCAAAGCTCCTGACGAGCTTCCCGGTCCTGTTTAGGACAAAAATCATAGCCTCACGGTTTTTTGGATTGAGGACATAGATATTACCTCCCTTGTCCACCGCAAACCTGTGGATATTAAACAGCCCCTTATTTATCAACTCCTTGTTACCGGTATCAATCCGAAGCTTTTCTTCGAGACGGAAAGAAGAATAAATTTTCTTCAGCTCGCTTGACGTTTGAGCAAAAGTCATGGAAGGACGTAAGGCCAGATACCTAAAAAGAATTGCGGCCAAAGCAAAAAAAACAATTAAGAACCTTTGGCTTCAAAAGCCTTTGTTCTAACTTCATAGATTCACCCTCTGCTCATGATATTATTGGTTTAGCATAAAAATTTAAAACATTAAAATAAAAAGACCGAGCAAAAATTAACCCTCTTCAGATTCATCCCTACCCTACAGCTCCAAAAATTATACGCCGTACCCGTCAATTATGTTTAGAGCCGGAAAAAGCCCGGGCTGCTCCATCTATAGGTTCAAATAATTCATTTGTTTTTTAGCCTGAAAAAACTCTTCTCTTGATATAACGAATCTTATTAAGCAGATTTCAAAAGGAAATAAAAATTAACGATTGGGATTGTCAGGTAAGAGATTTTTCAGAAAACAAATCGCTGCTAAGAAAATAAAAAAGGCAGCCGTGCACCCTGCTTCGACTGCTCGTCCCCTGCGGGCTTTGCTTTCGAAAGCTCAGGCCAGGCTGACTGCCACACAAGAACCTGACCGTTACCGTTGCTACCTTCCGGTCCTGGCGGGATTGGCGGCCGGCCCTTTGCGCAGGGCCCAAACCTTCATCGCTCCGAAAAGCGAACCTGGCCAGAAGACTAACAGCCTCGGCCGGGAATTCAGCCCCACTGGAGCGGGTTGTGGGTACAGGGCACCGCTAGCTCCCCGCTTAGCACGGCTGCCTTAAAATTATAGCACATCACCTCAAATTCTAAGCCTGAGAAAGTTAAATAAATTTTTTCTATAAATTAGTTGTTAGCCCACTGACAATTTAGTCTGCTGATTTAATTTCCTCCGAGCTCAACAATATGAATATCGCGTCTGATTCTTTTTGGCCTGATATTATTTTAAGGCTTTTACTCTAACATTAATAATTTTTTTATTGGGCAGTGAAAAAATACCACTTTCTTCATTAAATTATTCTCTATGATTATTTCGTTTTTATCTTCCGAAAAAAAGCTGGCCAGAATCTCTGCCAGCCGACAAAATCCGCAGCTAAAACTCTTTAAATTCTGTACTGTTTACAGGCCTTCTGGATAAAACAGGGCGTTAAGCAGGAATTTATAGGTGCCATGGCTCTGAGCTCTGTTCTGAGCCCGGATACCGATGAGAGCAATATGACCTCGTCCATGCTTGACATCGACCACGGCTGCTTTCCGGGCCAGATAATCGCCACCCAGAAGCCAGCCACTTAATAAAATATCATCCTCGGGATAATAGGCCACCACTTTCCTGTCCCAATCAACCGGGGGCGTCCAGGTATCAAAAGCCAGGCTCTGAGCGAAGACCGCCGCTGCTTCCTCCCCGAATCCGTAGCCCAGCGGTGTGCTATTGTCTACTTTAATTCTTAGAATTGAGGTCGGGCATAGAAACTTGGTCCGGTCTACGCCTCTCAAAGCATTTCGAGCTGGGGCATCCAGATCATTTATCGCCAGCTCGCTGGCCTGATTTAGAGTTATTAACATTCCGCCTTCCTCAACAAAAGATTTAAGTGCTTCGACACCTTCTTTTTCTATTCCTCCCTCGTATTCTGGC
This sequence comes from Candidatus Aminicenantota bacterium, assembly GCA_002877915.1. Lineage (GTDB taxonomy): Bacteria > Acidobacteriota > Aminicenantia > Aminicenantales > Saccharicenantaceae > Saccharicenans. Next base: position 2,561 of record PNJE01000157.1, on the reverse strand, counting down.
GGCATTGGGGTCATAAAAAAGCGGGCAAATTCGTTATCAGGACGGGTGAAACGACCGGTCTTAATTATTTCCGGATTTTCGCTGGCAAAAATAATGACATCAAAATTGGCTTTGAGATTGAGCTTTTTATCCTTTGGGCCCTTGAAATCTTTATTGTGCAGCACAGTGTAAGTAAAGCCAAGGTCATCAAGCATATAGCGAGTCCAGCCTTCGTCCATATTGCTGCGCCAGGATTGATAAATAGCGATTCTCGGAAATTTTATTTCAGCCAGGTTAAGACCGTTTATTTCAGACAGCCCTTTGACCGGAACCGGCCACTTGCTGAGGAGATTTTCCAGAACCTTTTTCGTTTCAGCTGAATTCTTAACAATGAAGACACCCGGTATCAAGGTGCCATCGGCGGTTTTAGCTTCGGTTTTAAGCCTCCACATTTGAGCTTTATTCTTGAGCAGGCCAAAAGCAACGGCATAAGAAGCATTCAGCCGGGGGCAGAGAACCAGATAGGGCGCCTCTGGAACTGATGATTTCGGGTAAACAACTTTATCTACTTTCTCCAGCGGCACTTCAAATGGGCTTTCCACCTGGTCGCATTTAACGCCCATTTGCAGTGGCAGAGTCCAGGCCGCATTGTCATAAGGCGGAATCGGCGGTCCACCGGGATACTCCCTTAAATCAGGATATTTCTGTTTTTCCAAGAGAGCCCAGGCATAAGCCTTGTATGGCTGAGCCAGAAGAACAACAAAAGAGCCAGCTGGATAAAACCGGCCATCAGCAATAAAATCCTGCTTGGCCTGATGAACTTCTACCCCGCCCATCTGCAGAACTTCAATCATCTTCAAAGCAGTTAAATAATCAGGTTGATTCTTGGAAATGACAAAGGCATATGGCTGATTTTTCTCCCGAACTTCTATACTCTGCTTGGACATTAGGTAGGAATTGAAAAGAAAATCTTCTTTATTGAGCCAGGCAGTCTTAATCAGGCTCTTGGACAGAACCAGCTCGTAATCAACTATATCGCGCAACCTCCACCAGCCACCTGGCCAGGGATCCAGAAAGTCCATGCGTTTTTCATAATAATCCTTGGCCAGTTCAGTTGGCTCGATATAAATTGGGGAAGCAACCCGAACCGAAGCAGCTTCGCTTAGCAGGCCAATTACATTGTGTAACCAGGAAGTATCATCGCAAGCTCCAATCCACCAGGCGGTATAGCTTCTTCCATTGACCACGCCTTTATAACCAAACTTCTCAAGGTCATAAGCCATATTAGCCCCACAAAGGTTAACCCCGCGCCAGAGAAGCGGCAGGATATTGGGAAGCGGCGGATCCATAAAAGGCGGAATGAAAAGTCTGGCGGCATTGCTGCCCTGTTGGTGCTCATCGATATGAATCTGAGGGAACCAATCATGATAGAGCACATTATTCACCGCTCTGGTTTCGGCCAGGTTCATCATGAAGAAATCGCGGTTGTCATCATGGCCGGCATAATGGTGATAAAGCCAGGGCATATTGCCACCTTCATATTTGGTGCCGACATATTTTCTATACCACTCTACTACCATTTGTTCACCATCAGGATTAATGGTGGGGCAAAGAAGAACAATTACATTTTTTAAAGCTTGATTGACATCAAAAAAGGCTTTGCCGGTAACCAGGTCGTAAGCCAGCTCCATGGCCATTTGCGAAGAAGCAATCTCAGTCGAATGAATATTGCAGGTAAAATAAACAATGACCTTGCCCTCTCGGGCGAGCTGATGGGCTTGTTCTTCACTTAATCCACGAGCTTCTTTTAGCTGACGGGCTATTTCCCGATAACGGTCAAGATTCTTCATATTTTCTTCATCGGTAATCACTGCCATAATCATGTCTTTCCCGAGGGTCGTCTGACCAATATTCAACACCTTCAACTTCGGGGTTTCCTTACTCAGAAGTTCGAAATACCCTTTAATCTGATTATAGTCAGCTAATTTCCGGTCCTCACCTACTCGAAAGCCCAGGAATTTCTCTGGTGGCGTTTGAGCCAGAATAAATGAAGACAATAATAAAACCGACGAAATTAAAAAAAGTAATTTTTTTGATTTAAACACTTCAAGACCTCCTTCTCTTCTTTCTTACTTTCATAATTTTCTCTTTTATCACCCTGAAATATTTTAGTCAATATATTAGGTTATTTTCTTTATGAGCTCACTAAAATGATTTTAAATGATATTTACAGATAGATAATAGATAGATAAATAGATATAATTGCTGGCAAAAAATCTGCTGTTGCTGGATTGAAAAGAAAAAATCACCAATTTAATGAAACCAAAAAGAAAACGGGCAAGGGCACTTTGTAATTTAATTTTAAGGCCTCAGGGCAAACTTCCAACTTAACTGTTAGGGTGAATATTATTTTTAATTTTGAATTCTTCTAAAAAACTTGATAAGCTCACTCGGGAAAACAATTAAGGCTCATCAGCCATTTTAGTGGGTTTCAGGGTAAAGGTTTAAGCCACCGCAATGGAAGTAAATAGCGATTTTAAAATGTTCTCGGTTGCGAAAGCCACAAGCCATTTTCTTGATTG
>PNJE01000062.1 GCA_002877915.1 Candidatus Aminicenantota bacterium | reverse complement strand
TATTACGATGGCTCGTCCTCCTAAATCAAATTGCGAACATTTTTGTACACTAACTAAAAGAGATACAAGCAAAAAGTATTCTCAATAAATCAAAAATATTTGATTACTGCCTAAATCCATATACTGGCTGTTCTCATGGCTGCCGCTATTGCTATGCTGGCCTGTTTATGAGGCGTTATTCCGGACATGAAGAACCCTGGGGCCAATTTGTTGATATTAAGAGCAATGCTCCAAAGCTTCTATCAAAACAACTGCCCCGGGCAAGAAAAGGGCCCATCTGGATTTCCTCTGTCTGTGATGCTTATCAGCCAATTGAGCTTAGGTATCAGATAACCAGACAATGCCTGAAAGAAATAAGCCGATATGATTTTCCAGTTTTTATCCAGACGAAGTCTGATTTGGTAATTAGAGATCTTGATATTTTCTCGACCCTGAAAGAATTAGAAATTGGCTTCTCGATAGCCACTGATGATGATAAAATAGCCAGCCTTTTTGAGCCTGGAGCACCATCTATTAGTCGAAGAATTAAAGCTCTCGAAACCATAAAAAAAAAGAATATTAAAACATTTGTCTTTATCGGGCCGATCCTGCCGCAAAATCCTGAGCGCTTAATTGAGTTGATCAGAGGCCTGGCGGATAAAATATTTATAGACCGCCTTAATTATCGGGAACAATTTATCAACTTTTATCGCCGGTATAATTTAGAATATTTTTCCCAAGAAAATTACTTTAATTTAATTAAAAACCGGCTGATAGGCGCAATTCAGAAAACTAACCTGGAATATGAAGTCCTTTTTTAAAAATTTTATTGCTTTGGTTAGCGAGATTAAGTAAGATTTTTTTGATATGTTAGTCCAAACTTTATTCATTTCCTTAATTATTATCCTGGCCTTTGTGGTGGCCAAGTGGAAAAAGCTTTCGGTTGAGCTCAGTTTGTTCACCGCTACTCTGGCCGGTGCCCTAAGTGGAGCCATTTTTGCCACTCCGCCTTTAGTCGAGATACCTCGCCAGTTGGTAGAGGGAAGCTTTACCTATCTCGATGTAGTTCTGGTTTTTTTTACCGCTACCCTTTTTATTGCCATTATCCAAGAATCGGGAGGCATTGATTTTGCTGTCCGCTCTACGGTTGTTTATTTCTCCCGGCAAAGGTTTTTAGCTCTTTTCTTGTTAATGATTATTGTTTTAATTCCGGGCGCTCTGACCGGAGCTGGCAGCGTTTCCTTGTTAGTGGTGGGGGCTCCGGTAGCTCTGGCTCTTCGTGGGTTAGGTGTTTCTGATAATAAGATTCCGGCTATTTTATTTATCTTGGCTGGATTGGCCGCGGCTGCTCCGCCAGTTAACATCTGGGCTATGATCTTATGTGCTGGCACGGCTATCCCATACGTCGGTTTCGAATTACCTCTGGGCTTACCAGTTATAATCCTGGGGACTATAACCATATTAATCCTGGGAAGGCGTCAACAAGAACGCGGGCAATTAGACGAGTTCCTGAGCAAAATAAAACTTACCCCCGGGATGAACTGGTTCCGGTTGCTAATTCCTTTTGTGGTCTTTTTTGCCCTGGTTATTATCTACCGGCTGTTTCCATTTTCTTTCCCGATACTTGGTCTGCCGCTTGAGTTTTTGATTGCTTCGCTAGCTGCTTATTTCCTCAGCCCTAAAAAACTAAACTTGATCAAGATAGCTTCCTCCACCGTGGAAAAGCTCCTTCCGCTGCTGGCGACAATGGTAATTGTTGGAATGCTTCAGCAAATTATGGCCGCCTCTGGAGTCAAAGGTTTAATTTCTTATGCTGTTCTTATTATTCCATTAGGGCTACTATTTTTCCTATTGCCTTTTATTATACCAATTTCCGAAGGAGTATTAACCTATGGCGGCGCAGCGATTATTGGAATTCCTCTCGTATGGTATCTGAATTCCTTAGGATATCACGCTACCATAGTTATTTCCGGCCTCAGCTTGCTTTGGCCCCTCGGTGACGGACTGCCACCGACCGCCTTAATCGGCCGATTGAGCGCGATAGTTTCTGGCTATGAAGGTAATTACTGGAGAATTCTGAAAGAAGCCTGGCTCCCATGGATTATCATTACGGTCACCGGAATTTTAATGATTCTGTTCAGTTCCAAGCTAAGCTTTTTGGTAATTAGTTAAAAAAAGAAATGGCTTAAAAAATAGATGAAAAACAGGTAAAAAAATGGCTAATATAATAATGATTTTATATTACTTTATCAGTTTATTTTTTGTCCTGATTACCATAAAAAACCTGATAGAAGAAAAGAAAAGTCGCGATAGAATAATTTTATATCTACTTACCGTTATTCCTTTTATCCTTAGATTATTGCGGTTCAAATGAGGAATAAATGAAAAACAAATTGTTCAGATTTAAAATCGTTTGGGGAATAATTTTTGCCATTTTTATTTTAGCGGGTGGCTATCCTCTTTATCGTCACCGGCATTATTCTGTTCAGTTAATTTGTGGACCAGGCGTAACCGAAATTAAAAAACTCAGTGATTATTTTCCCCCACTTAAGGATACTATGGCTGATACCACTATCTTTGTCCTTCAAGGAAAAGAACCAGGCGGTAAAGCCTTAATCTTAGCCAACACTCATTCCAATGAGCCAGAAGGAATGTTAGCTGTCACCATAATGATTGAAAAAGCGGTGGTAGAAAAAGGAACACTATATTTGATTCCTTTTTTTAACCATAGCGGAGGGGTAAACACCCGGCCGGGTGAAGGTTATCCCCTGTATTTTTCAATTCCAACCCCCTGGGGAAAAAAGACCTTTAGAATGGGAAATCGGGACGCCTCTCCCCTTGATCAATGGCCGGACCCGGATGTTTATATTCATTATCCCGAGAAACAAATGCTCTCTTACCTTGATATCAGAAATACTAACCGGACCTGGCCGGGAAGGAAAAATGGCCTGCCGATGGAACAAGTAACTTATGCGGCTATGGAGTTGTTGAGAAAAGAAAAAGTCGACTTAGCCATAGATCTACATGGAGCTGAAACTATGTTCCCGGTCACCAACTGTATTGTTGCTCCAGAGAAATCCATGCGTATTGCCACTCTGGCCTCCTTAACGGTAAAATCGATGGAAGGTTTTGAAAATCACTTAGAATCATCCCCTTCAAAATTCCGTGGTCTGTCCCATCGGGAAATAGGAGACTACTCCGATACGCTTCCGTTTCTCCTGGAATGCCCGATTCCTTTTCTCGATCAACCGACTGGACCGAAAACAGAAAAGCTGCTTTTGGACGGTAAGGATTCTTTTCTTCTGAGCCTGGCCAAAAAGAAAAAGCTGTTTGTACCCTATGATCAGTCTGGCTGGCCGATAGAGAAAAGGGTTGGACAGCATCTATCGGTCATTCTGGAGATTATCAAGCAATATTCCCGCAAGATGCCGGCTCGAGCAATAGTAATAAAAGACGTCCCCCGATATCCAGAACTGGTAAAAAATGGTGTCGGCTATTATTTTAGCGACCCCACCAAGGTTGATCCCAAAAAAATTGTGAACCAATAAAAAATTATGTCTTTCTTTGTATTGATTAATTTTGAGAACCCAAGGAGAAAAGGAGCCGAGAAATTATGAAAAAGATAGTAATATTCGCTTTAGGACTGGCGGTTATTTTCTTTTTTTTAGTGTGGACACCTGATACCCTAATTTCCACCACTCAGCAACCAGAAATTATTGCTCCTCAGGAAAACTGTACGGTTATCATGGTCGGAAAGAAGGCTTCCACCGACGGTTCAACTATGACTACCCACGCAGCTGATTGTGGAATTTGCGATTGGACCTGGCACTATGTTCCCCGGGCTAAACACCGGCCGGGTGAAATGAGAAAGATCTACCGGATTTCTCAAATTAAAACCTGGCCTCCAGAACAGGGTTCCAAGTGGGAAAATATAAAAAAAGATTTTACCGGTGTGGCGATTCCTGAGGTTCCGGAAACCTTTGGCTATATGCATGGCGTTTTCGGCTATATGAACGACCAACAATTAGCTATCGGTGAATCTACCATTGGTAATCGCCCGAAGATGTCCAATCCTACCTCTACCCCGGCTCTCAATATTACCATGCTCACTCTATTGGCGATGGAAAGATGCCGTACGGCTCGGGAAGCCATAAAATTAATGGGCTCGCTGGCTGAAAAATATGGTTATGGAGGTGAGGATGGTGGTGAAATGCTGGCGGTGGCTGATCCGGATGAGGTCTGGGTCTTTGAGATTTTCCCGGTTGGACCGCTCTGGAATCCCCAGTCCGGAAAACCAGGAGCCATTTGGTGTGCCCAGCGTCTGCCTGATGACCAGGTAAGTGTTTGCCCTAATGAATCGAGAATTGGCGAGATTGACCTGAGCAATCCTGATTATTTTTTAGCCTCAAGTAATGCTATATCTTACGCCATAGAAAATGGCTTTTGGGATCCAAAGAGTGGGCAGCCTTTTAGCTGGAAAAAAGCTTACTGCCCGGCTGCCGGCAGTGCCGCCTCTGATCCCCGACGGGCGAGGATGTGGAGGTTTTTTGATTTAGTTTCTCCTTCCTCTAAATTTTCCCCTTCGCTGCCGAATGTTGATTTCCCCTTTGGGGTTAAACCAGATCACCTTATCTCGGTTAAAGAAGTAATGAACCTTCTTCGAGATAAAGGCTATGGAACCTTTTTTGACCCAACCAGAGGAATTCACGGCGGTCCCTATAAAAATCCTAACTATGATTTCTCAGCTCGACTGATCAGCGTCCGTCAGGCCGAATATACTACGGTTACCCAGTGCCGTGGGTGGCTGCCATCTCCAATTGGTGGCCTCGTCTGGATAGCCTGGGGAGCGCAAGATACTTCTTGCTTTATGCCATTTTATGCTGGGGTTAAAGCTCTCCCGGGTTCTTTTAGCGTTGGTGACCATTGGGTTCTAAATAGAAATTCAGCTCGCTGGGCTTTTGATTACGTAGATTTTCATACCCAAGTGGCTTATTCGGTAGCTATCGAAGAAGTTAAAAAAGCGCAGCAAAAGTGGGAAGATGGGGCCATAAACCAGATTCCAGAAATTGATCAGAAGGCCATTAATATTTATAAAAAAAGTCCGGAAAAGGCCAGCCAGTACCTGACCGCCTTTTGTTTAAATAACGCTGACCAGGTAATCAAAGCCTGGTGGCAGTTAGGAGATGATCTCCTAGTCAAATTTAACCACCTCGGCTACTATAATTCTGAGCGTCGGACAATAGAAAGAAGGAAAATGGAATTCCCAGATTTATGGAAAAAGGCAGTTAAATTTATTGATACAATTTTGGAATGAGCTAATTATTAAGCTAATAAAATGATCTTTATGGAGGGAAAAATGAACCGAAAAATTAATTTTAAAACCGCCCTGATGATTCTGCCGTTGACCATTTTAATTTTGGCTTTTTTCTTTATTGGTCGGGCGGAAAAAATTAACCATCAACTGGAAGTGACCAGGCCAGCTGATAATTGCACTTCTATTCTAGTTGGAAAATTAGCCTCAGTTGATGGTTCCACTATGACCACCCATACCTGCGATTGTGGCCTTTGTGATTGGACCTGGAGACACGTGCCCTCAGCCAATCATAAGCCTGGAGAGAAAAGAAAGATTTATCATATTTCTCAATTTAAGACCTGGCCGCCAACTGAGGGGCTTAAATGGGATCTTTATAAAAAAGAGTCTCCTGTTCTGGAGATACCCGAAGTTCCTCATACTTATGCCTATTTTCATGGGATGTTTGGCTATCTCAACGAAAACCAAGTAGCTATTGGAGAATCTACCATTGGCTGTGTTCGCAAACTGGAAAACCCCACTCCGACTCCGGCTTTTGATATAACCACCCTCACCCTAATCGCGATGGAAAGGTCCCGCACAGCCAGAGAGGCCATAAAAATTATGGGCGAACTGGCAGAAAAATACGGCTATGGGTTCTACGACACCGGGGAAATGCTGGCGGTAGCGGATCCCAACGAAGTCTGGCTTTTTGAAATAATGCCGGTAGGGCCTCTATGGACTCCTAATAGTGGAAAACCAGGAGCAGTCTGGTGTGCCGAGAGAGTCCCTGATGATCAGGTCAGTGTCTGTCCAAATGAATCTCGAATCGGCGAAATTGACTTAAATAAGCCTGATTATTTTATGGCTTCTCCTAATGTTATTTCTTGTGCCGTGGAGAATGGACTTTATGACCCAAAAAGTGGCCGTCCTTTTAACTGGAAAAAAGCCTATTCTCCCATAAACGAAAGTGCCGTCAGCTCTCAAGGAAGATATCAAAGATTGTGGAGGTTTTTTGATTTGGTGGCCCCTTCCTTAAAAATTTCACCCAGCACTCCCAATATGGACCTTCCTTTTTCAGTAAAACCAGATAAGAAGCTCTCGGTTGAAGATGTTATCAATATGACCAGAGATAAAAGTTACGGCACCCAGTTTGATCCGACCAGTGGAATAAGAGGAGGACCGTTTAGAAATCCCAATTATTACCGACAAACGAGGACGATAAGCGACAGCCGAGCTGAATATACAACTGTCACCCAGAGCCGGGGTTGGCTGCCCAATCCTGTTGGTGGTCTGGTCTGGATTTCCTTTGGAGCTCAAGACACCGCCTGCTATATGCCTTTGTATGCTGGAGCCACCGAAGCGCCAAAATCTTTTTCTATTGGTGATCACTGGGTTTTAAATCGCGATTCGGCTCGCTGGGCATTTGATTATGTGGATTTTCACGTTCAGGTAATTTACGATCAGGCTATTAAAGATGTTAGACAAGCCCAGCTAAAATATGAAAAAGCAGTTATTGATCAAATACCCGAAATAGATAGAAAAGCGGCTGAGCTTTATGCCAAAAATCCTAAAGAAGCCCTAAAATTCCTGACTGGTTTTTGTCTTAATAACGCTCAAACAGTAGTTAAAGCCTGGTGGGAACTGGGCGATAATTTGTTAGTAAAGTATGACCATTTATATTATTATGATGTAGAAAAAAGAACTTATAATCGTCGTTTCCCACCATTTCCAGAGATCTGGCAAAAAGCAATCAGGGCTTTGGACCTTTTATTTGAGCCAGAAGAAAAAAAATAGTGGAGGTAAAAAATGAAAAAAAATTATTATGTTCTTTCTTTTTTATTAATCAGCTTATTTTTTCTCATCAGCCTATCTCTCAGCGGTCAGAGCATCCCTAAGGCTAAGTTGCCCATTCTTACTACTTCGGCCGGGCAGAGCCCAGATGTAACTACGGTTAATATTATTCTGGAGGAAGCCGGACTCGGGTATGATTATTGCGATGTGCCAACAGTTGATATCTTGAAGGCTGGCGTCGGCCTGGGCGACAAGGAATCAGCTCCAGGCTTCCATGCTGAAGTTCACACCGACCTTTCTAAATTTCCCAAAGGGACTCCCTATAAAACCGTTATTTTTGCTATCGGAGCCAGCTTAAAGGGAATGGGTGCTTCCGGGCTAACAGTCGAGGCCGAAGAAGCTCGCTTGAAAAAGCTGATTGATTATTGTCGGGCGAATAAAATATTCATTATTGGGGTTCATATCGGCGGAGAATCTAAAAGAGGGGCAGCCGGTAGCGATAACGAAAGGATGATTGACGCCGTAGCCCCCTATGCTGATTATCTAATCGTCACCAAGGATGGCAACAAGGATGGGCGCTTCACTAAAATTGCCAAACAGAAAAATATTCCGCTTTCTGAAGTTGATTACGCTCTGAATGTAGTTGACCTGATGAAGCAAGTCTTTGAATGACAATATTCAGAATATTCGAATTTTGGTTGGATACTAAAAGATAGAAGACTGTAGCTTTTTTTGGGCTTCTGGGAGGAGGTTTTCAGCCTGGTCCAAAAGGTCATTCAGGCGAGCTATCAACAGACGACACTTAAGGTTTTCCAGCTTCCTTTTGCCTTTTCTTTGCTGTTCAAAATACTTATGAAGATAGGCTTCTAATTCTTCAGCCGAAAAAAGTTTCGTTAGAAAAGAATCTGATAGCAGCCTGTTCTTGAAATCATCATAAGTGGCCTTGTCTTCAACTATTAATTTTAAGCCTTTGGCCGTTTCTTCTCTCCATTCAGAATATTCAGGAGTGGCATAGGGCGGCAGAGGACCCAGCAGTTTTTTAGCTTCTTTCATTACTTCTTCAAAAAACAACCGGCCTTCTTTTAACAGACTTTTTGCCCGGTAGTATTCTGCGCCCGTAGCTGGTGTTTTTTCATCCAAATAAATTCGAAATAGATTTATCGCCTGAGACAAGGCTTCATGGGCCGATTTGACTTTTACTTCAAAATTAAAGTCTATAGTCGACATTAAGCCCTCCTTCCTGATAATCGATACTAAACTAGGATATCAATTTTTTCCCCAAATTTCAAAACTATTTATTTTTTGACTATCGAGCCAGCAACTACATTGGCCACCTTACTTCGCCAGCTGATTATTTCTCCTTTATCATCTGGGTGAACCCGATTAGTTAAGAAAATTACAACCGTCTGAGTCTCAGGATCGATCCAAATAGAGGTTCCAGTATAGCCAGAGTGTCCATAAGATTTATAACCAAATAAATCTCCCCGAACAGTGGCATAATCCGACTCCAGGTCCCAGCCCAGACCACGGCCAGAAAAACTTACTTTGGGGAAGATTTCAGTCATCCTTTCAACAGCTAAGGGGCTTAGTATTCTTACTCCTTTAAATTCTCCCTGGTCCAGCATCATCTGAGCAAAAATGGCCAGGTCATCAGCAGTTGAAAAAAGCCCGGCATTACCTGAAATTCCACCCTGTAATCGAGCTAAGGGGTCATGAACTATTCCCCTTAATGGCTGACCATTCACTAATTCGGTCGGGACGCATCGGGCCCTTAATTCTTCTGGAGGACAGTACATGGTATGATTCATCCCCAGAGGTTTGAAAATATTCTTCTTGGAAAATTCAGCGATATCATCGCCCGAAACTATTTGGACAATTCTGGCCAGAGTAATGTAATTTAGGCAACTGTAGACAAACTTTTCTCCAGGCCGATATTCTTTTCTTAGCCCGGCGATATACCTGACGAGAGACTCGGTCGAACAGGGGCTTCCCAGCTTTTTGGCCACTTCTTGAGGATCAGCATAGGGTGGTAATCCCGAAGTATGGGTAAGAAGATGAAATAGCCGAGCATCTTCGCCGGGAATGCCTTTATCTTCTATATAAGGGACAAATTCAGGTATATAAGTTTTCACCTTATCCCATAGTCTTAATTTCCCTCTTTCTACCAGAATCATAATTGAAGTAGCCGTAGCTATCGGCTTGGTTAATGAGGCCAAATCGAACAGCAGGTCAATTTTCATCGGCTGAGGTTCGGGAATAATTTGGCTCTGCCCATAGGCTTTTCTCCAGACAATTTTCCCCTGCCTGGTAATAAGAAGGACAGCTCCAGGAAAATCGTGATGACTGAGGGCTTCACTCATTAAATTATCAAGAACAGCCAGGCGTCGACCATCCATTCCAACTTCTTCCGGCCTGACTATTGGTAGGCGTACTTCAGAAACCGCCTCTTTAAAAATTAATAATAGAATGAGGACAATTAAAATAGAGATTTTTTTATTTTTCATTTTTCCCCCAGCTTTTTATTTTTTCGCCGGCTCGGTCTTCCAAATGAGACCATCCTGGCGAATATGCCATTTTGTTCCAATTTTATTCTGAAATACTACTTCAAACAAACTTTCTGTAGATTGAATCATCGGAGGATAGTTCCAGCCTTTAATTTTTAGATCTTTATCCCGGTCTATACCCAGCTCTCCTAAATTAACCGAAAACCGGCCTTTGTCAGCCATAAAATTTCGCTGTTTATAATAAATTTTCCTCAGGGCCCACTTGAGGTCGGCTTCCTGGTCCTCGTTACAATATTCTTTGGCTTTTCCAGCTTCGGTGGCGGTAAACTGAACATAACCCCACATCTCTGGATAATGAATGTTAATTATTCCTTGGGGAGCCCAGGTCCAATTATCTTCCGGCAGAACCTGTCCATTGGCCGGATCTTTAATTTTAACATAAACTCCATTTTCAACTACCAGGTGGTATTCAACTCGAGAAAAATTCAG
>PNJE01000055.1 GCA_002877915.1 Candidatus Aminicenantota bacterium | reverse complement strand
TGAAAAAGGATGGTACTGTTAGTTTCCAGGGAAGGATGTACAAGCTAACGCACTTGGCAGGTAATAAAATCACCATGGTGCTCATTCCAAAACAGAAGCTTTATGTCCTGGAAAATAATCTGAGGGTAGCCGAGTTCCTGATATAGATTTTCCCCTGACGTCTACTTTTGATTTTTACAAAATGTCTACTTTTGATCTTTACGGAACAGAAGCCCCAAAAACTTGACAAGGTGTTTTTTTTTTTACCTTTAATGATGTAAGGGGTAATTTAAGGTGCGATTACAAGGGAGTTTTCCGCTATATTTTGATTTTATCAGGTATCAGCCTGCCATCATTCCCCAGGACATAGATATCTTTAGAGACCTTAACGCTAAAGGCAAAAAGGGGGTGGTCAAGATGATTGTGATAATTCAGGCTTATTAATCCATTATCTGTATAATTTAAAAGAAAAGCAGGCAAAAATGAAAAAGGCATTTTTGGTTCGGGGTTTAGGATTATTGATTATTGTTTCTTTATTTCTGTTTAAATCACCAACGCGGTCTCAGGAAACCATATCTCAGGAATATGTGCCTAACGAGGTGCTGGTTAAATTCAAGCCAAAAGCTGGTAAGCAGCTGGCTATAGCTGCCCTGGACGTTTTAAAGCCTCGGGTGATAAATTATCTGGGTAAAGAGTTAGATTTTTCTGATTGGGATCCCGAAATCAGGGCGAAGAGTTCATTTTTAGGAGATCCGTATCTGGTGCATCTCCGCGTGCCAGAGAGCATCGGCACAGAAAAAGCTATCTCTATCCTTAAAAACAACCCAAATGTTGAATATGCCGAGCCTAACTATATTTACAAGATTATGGAGACGATTCCTAATGATCCCTATTTTCCCAAGCTTTGGAGTTTGAAAAACACAGGCCAGACTGGAGGCAAACCCGGGGCAGATATTAAAGCAACACTTGCCTGGGATATTTTCACAGGAAGTCCTGAAGTCGTTGTAGCAGTGATAGATACAGGCATAGATTATAATCATGAAGATTTAGCCCAAAATATTTGGATAAACACAAATGAAATCCCGAAT
>PNJE01000083.1 GCA_002877915.1 Candidatus Aminicenantota bacterium | reverse complement strand
CTTGCCATTGCCAGCCGCCAGCTTCAGAAAGGCTCTTTTTACCAAGCGGTCTTCAAGAGAGTGAAACGAAATCACCACGATTCTCGTCCCGGATAAACACCTGTTAGCCAGGTTCTCTAAAAATTCAGCTAAACCCTGAAGTTCCTGGTTTACTTCTATCCTTAAAGCTTGAAAAACCTTGGCCGCTGGATGGAGATGGCTTTTTTGCGGGGTCCAACGATAGGTCTCTTCTACAAGTTTTTTCAAATCCGTAGTGGTATTTAACTGGCCGAGCTTCCTTTGGGTTACAATTTTCCTGGCCAGCAGCTTGGTATGGTGGAGATCGCCGTATTTTTTAAAAATTTCTGCCAGGCGAGCTTCTGGGTAGGTCAATAAAATTTTCTGGGCAGTTGTTTTTTGCCTGATATCCATTCTCATATCGAGTGGCCCTTCTTGATTAAAGCTGAATCCTCTATCAGGGTTATCAAGCTGAAAAGAGGAAATGCCCAAATCAAGCAATACTCCTTTGAGCTTTTCAAAATTAACAATTTTATCCAATTCGGCGATATTCTTAAAATCTGCCTGGAAAAGCTTTACCCGCGAGGAGTACTCGGCTAATTTTCGAGCAGCTTCTTGGAGAGAGGATTCGTCCCGGTCTAAACCAATAAGTTCAGCTTCAGGATTTCTTCTTAGGATTTCCAGCGCATGTCCCCCGGTACCGAGTGTGCAATCGAGATACACTCCCGGCCTCGAGCTATGAAGATAGTTTAAGGTTTCCTCAAGTAAAACCGGCGTGTGCCCGTAAATTTTCATTCAATTTTTCCTCGGGGGACAAGACGGGCAATATTTTCAAAATCCTCCTCGCTCAGGGGCTTTTCTTCAATAACCGCATTTAAAACTTCCCTATTCCAGATTTCTAAATGATTGTTTAATCCAATCACCTCCACCTCGGTATTCAAGCGGGCCTTTTCTCTCAAAGTCTGGTTGATCAGCACCCGGCCTTTAGTATCTATTTGATGATGGCTTCCCTTGAGGTTTACTCGCAGCAAGAAACGTCGGACATCAGGCCGAAGATGAAGGGCCCCTTCATTAGCCACGCTGGTCATTTCTTCCCAGACGGAGAGGGGATAGATTTGCACCGCTTCATCAGTCAAAGAGGTAATAAAAACATCTTGACCATAGAATTTTTCAATAATATCACGAAACTTTTCTGGTATTTTCAGTCTTCCACTGTTATCCAGCCGGGCGGAATAACTTCCTATCAGCAAGTTGTTGGCAGCTTCTTTTCCCATTTTATCCCGTTTTATCCCGTTTTGACTTAAATATAAGGAAGAAAAAAATAAAAGTCAAGAAAAAAAACTCCAAGAAACAAAATATTTTTAAGATAGAAAGGAAGTGATTAAGGGCTTATTTGGCTTATTTTTGCGTTTTCGGAAGAGAATATTCTTTTAAAAGTTCGCTGGCTTTTTTCAAATCCTTTTCTAATACCAGGATTATGGTCTCTCCCAGCCCATCCATGGTGAAAGGATATATCGAATGAACAATCTGACCTTTAAGTAGGCAGGTAATCCCATTCGTGCCGAGAAAGCTTTTGATTACCTCGGCTTCGGCCAGGCTCCACACGCGGCAGAGCTCGGCCAGAGAACCTTCAGGCGATTGAGCTTCTTGATTGTTATTAATGAAATTTTTCTGCTCCGAAGTTTCTAAGCTCACCGGATTTTTTTGCCTCCAGAGGAAATAATCTTCCAGAATCTGGCGGTGGTCAAAAGCCAGAGGGAAATTTATTTCTTCCTGGGAAACCACTCGTATGTTTTTAGCATCATCACCCGCCTTTGGCTGACCGGAGGCCCTGGCTATAAAAACCGTAGAGATAGTATGGAACCTCGGGTCCCGATTAGGATCAGAATAAGTGTGGAGTTGATGAATCAATTCCACTTTCAGGCCAGTTTCTTCCCTGGCCTCCCGAATGGCTGCTTGTTCTAAGGTTTCTCCATATTCCACAAAACCTCCAGGGATAGCCCACCCGAAAGGCGGATTTTTCCTCTCAATCAAAATTATGCCTATCCGGCCATCAGGCAGTTTTAATTCGATAATTATATCTACAGTCGGAATGGGATTTCTTCTCTGAACCATCTTCCTTGCTTTCTTTTAGTTCAATCTTTCAATTTAAAATAAAGCCTAAGGGGGGAAAAGTCAATCAACGGTCGTAAATCTTTTTTCTAATTCCTTGAGTTTTTCAACCACGCCGCCATATTCAAGCTCAGAATAGGGAAGCATCGAGGGGCCGCAGAATCCCTGACGTCTTATTTCGGTAGCTTTCTGGGCTATCTGAAAGCGGACCGCATCCCAATAGGGATGGTCAAATACATCAACTGGCTCTGAGAGTTTTCCTCCCTTCATAGAAAAGGCTGCTCCGGTTACTATCGGTGGACCATCAAAATAAGAGATGGTCGAATTTAGCCGGCAGGGCATCAGCGGACCGATATGGCTGCCTCTCATAAATCCGGCCACATAATGACCGATATTGAAAGGAGCCAATACTTCACCGGTAGCCGGGAATTCGCCCTGGACCCTGACCAAAGCAACGGGATCATCTTTGCCTGTATATTTCCCGGCGATATTGTGCAGTCTCTGGGTGGAAATGGCCACGGCTTGATTGCCAGTATGGCGGGCATAAATGCTTTCAATCACGTATTTTTCTGTGTCCCTCAGCAGAGCGGCTAAATTATAAAGGTCTTCCGGAGCATTAAGTTCAATCACCTTATTTTTTTCGGTATAACTTACATCAATGATCCGGAATTTGAATCCTTCACTCATCTTGGGGCTGAGAATTAAACCAGAACAATACATCGGATCAGCAAAAGCCAGATAGAAAGGCAAATTATAAGCGCCGGGGTCTGTTTTATCGGCAGCTAAAAAGATAAACGGCTCATTTTCTCTTTCCTCAATTTCCATCTCGGCTACTCCCGGACCGAGTCCCTTGACATTTCCAGAAAAGGAATCTTTCAGCAGATCCTGTCCGGCTCCGTAGAGCCCGGTCTTTTTAGCTACTTCAGTGCCGGCCAGGAAAGCTTCCCAGGCTAATTGGTGAATCTGGGGATTACCTGGGCCCTTAGTGTGAGTGCATAATATCGCTATATCATCTCCGGTGCAGCTGAGGTAATAATCAATTAAAAGATTCTTGGCCCGGTGGTGAACGAAATTTTTAATTTCTTCCAGCAAGGCCTGGCTTGGTTTGAGATGCCCTCCGATACTGCCGACATCGGCTTTTAAGACACTAATGGTAATTTTCATCTAAGGCCTCCTTACCCTTTTTTTCTGACAAAAAAATTTTAAATTAAAAAGGCAGGAAAAGTCAAAAAATAAAAATTAGGCTGGTGACTGCTTAAATTAGCCTGATTAAAAATAATCGGCAAGAAATAAGAGACTTTAAACATCATCGGAGAAATTGAATCTGAAACTATTCCTACCAAAGAATTGCCTTCTGCTTGATAACAAACGGCTATACCCGATGGGATTAATATTACGGCCGGAATAGTTAAAAATGAATTAAGTTCCGAGCTTAATTAATTCCAGAAATCAAAATTAATCGGAATTTGGAGAAGGAATTTAAGAGTTTTAACCTGTTTTTCGAATTCTGGCCAATACTTCTTATCTAAGGGATCAGCTGGCTGGAATTTCCACCCGAGGGGATTGACATACTGACCATGATAGATAATCCGGTAATCAAGGTGGGGCCCAGTAGATTCACCCCCCGACCCGACATAGCCGATAACCTGGCCGCCCTGAACTCTCGCCCCAACCGAAATACCCGGCGCAAAGGCTTTCAGATGGAGATACATAGTTTCGTAAGCATTATTGTGCCTGATTTTAACCATCCGGCCAGCCCCGCCATTCCACCCGGCGTAGGTAATAATTCCGGAAGCTGTGGCCTGGACGGGTGTTCCTATGGGAGCGGCATAATCAACACCAAAATGAGGGCGATAAATTTTATAAATGGGATGCAGGCGGCTTAAGCTGAACCGGGAAGTAATCCGAGCATATCGGAGGGGTGATTTTAGGAATTCTTTTCGAAGCGAATTACCTTTATCATCAAAATAATCAGACCTGGTAGATTGGGGATATTCAAACCGGAAGGCCCGGTAAAGCGACCCCCGGTTAAAAAAATAAGCAGCTAAAATTGGCCCGTAACCACTGAACTTACCGTTGATGTATTTCTTTTCTACCAAAAGCCTAAAAACATCTCCTTTTCGGAGGTCAAGGTAGAAGTCAATATCCCAGCCAAAAATTTCGGCCAGGCTTAAAGCCAGGAGGTCTTCTTCACCCGCTCGATTTACAGCTCGGATTAGTGAATCTTCGATCACTCCCTCGACTAAAGCCAGCTTTCTATCTACCGGGTAAGATTTGATTTGAGCCTGGACCGGACTGACGGCCAGGTTTATTTCGAGGTAATGTTCTGGATCCAGGTCCATTTGAAGATAGAGGTATTGGTCATTCTCTTTAGCCAGCCTCAGCTCCTTTCCTGCTGGGATTCGAGCTAAGTCATAAACTGGCCTGGCTTTTTTTCTAATTTCCAGCACCTGAGCGCGGCTGAAGCCCTGTCTGGTTAGAATATCGGTGATGGTTTTTCCAGAACGAATAATTATTTTTTCTATTTTTGGGGAAGGAGCAGCTGGTTTTTCTTTTTCAATAACCAAAGGGGAAATAGACAAAGGCTCTTCTTTTTTGGGTGGTCGAGGCCTTAAAATCAAAAACAAAAATAAAATAAGACTACTGACCAGGACAAAAATTAAGAATAATAAACTTTTCCGCTTTTTTAAGAAGCCAAAATGCATTGGTGGTTAGTCTAAATTAATTTTAGCTGTTAAGGCTAACTGGCCTGGCGGCTTTTTCTGGATGATGTTTTTTTGAACATCTCTTTTTTAATTTAACCACCAAGAAATCAATTGGTCCAAAAAGAACATTACCAGTAAAAGCGATCAGCAAAAAGTACCTGGGTTTAAAAAGAAGACCGAAAATTATAATGGCCAGAAAAAGGGCATTCTTGATGTCAATCGGTCGATTGATAAAAAGGGTAATGAAATTTCGATAGCGAAGAGTACTGACCATCAGCAGGCTAATGATCAATACCACGCCGGCTAAGTAAATCGCTGTTATCCTCTCGTAAGACGGGGCCGGATGGAAAAGGACCAGGGAAGATAAAAAGATGGCTGCTGAAGGGACGGTCAATCCCTGGTAAAAACGGCGATCGGTCTGGGTTTTGGTTCTTATATTGTAACGTGCGAGTCTCAAGAGGCCGCCAACAGCGAAAAGAAAAGCGAAAAAAACACCAGCCCTTCCAGCTGTTTTTAATCCCCAGAAATAAATCAGCAGGGAAGTAGAAGTGGCAAAAGAAACTGCATCAGCCAGCGAGTCTAATTGTATGCCAAAATCAGAGCAGGTTTTAGTAGCTCTGGCTACCAGGCCGTCGAGCCCATCAAGGCAGGCCGCAATTATTATCCATAGAGCCGCCCAGCGGTACTTTCCATAAAAAGTGGCCGTCAGGCTCAGAAAACCAAAAAAAAGATTGGTTAAAGTAAAAAGGCTCGGCAAAAAATAAAGCTTGGGAACTCTTCTATTAAGTTTTACTTTCATTTTTAATTTCTCCTATGATGGTCAGGCCGCCCTTAACTTTCTGATTCAGACCAATTTTTAGCTCGACGCTTTTGGGAAGATAAAGGTCAACTCTGGAACCAAAATACATAAGCCCTATCTTCTGCCCGGCCTCAACTTTATCTCCAGGCTTAACATAGCACTTTATTCTTCTGGCAGCAACCCCCACCATTTGCTTCAAAAAAATATCAATTCCCTGGCCTCTCAGAAGCAAACTGTTGGATTCGTTCTGGTCACTGGCTTCTTCCCTGTAGGCCGGGAAGAATTTACCCGGATGATAATCAACTTTTTTTATTTCAGCTGCAAGGGGAGAACGACTGAAGTGAACATCGAGCAGGGAGAGGAAAATACTTATCACCTGTCCCGAACCCGGTAATTCTGGATGGTTAGTGAATTCGGCTATCTTGATTACCCGGCCGTCAGCTGGAGAAAGAATTATATTCTGCCCGAAAAGTGGCTTTCTGCTGGGATCACGGAAGAAAAAAGCAAAAGCAGCTGAGAGCAATAAAAAGAAAATCCCCCCAACCCACCATCCCGGAATAAAGAGAATTAATCCCAACACCAGCGACGGCAGGATAAAAACTAAACCTTCCCTGGCGATTTTCATTTTATTCTCCTCATCTATCGGCCAGGTAAAAGGCGCTTAGGAAGGCCAACTGGGCGATGCGTCCCATGATTTCCGGATTTAGTCGGTAAATCGTGTCACCAGTCGTGTGATAACCAAAATGCGGTCCATTTGAGCCGAAGCTGGCGGAAGGTATTCCTTTCAGAAAAAAGGGAGCAAAATCAGAGCCTCTTACCCCCACATTCTTAATAACACTCATCCCTTTAATAACATTTATGTAGCCGTTAGCTTTTTCAATGAGTTCCTTTAGTTGGGCTGGCTCAGCGCTCATCCCGCACCAGGCACCGTCTCCTTCGCCTTCCATGTCAAAATTGAGTATGGCCGCTACTTTATTTATTGGTGCCGGGAGATGCTCGACAAAATAATTGGAACCCTGAAGCCCCATTTCTTCACCACCAAAAAGTACAAACATCACCGACCTTTTTGGTCGAAGCCCGGAGACAGATAGAGTTCTGGCGGCTGCCATTACCACCGCCGAGCCACTGGCATTATCGTCGGCACCAGCGAAAAGCAGACCAGCGTGCCGGCCGCAATGATCGAAGTGTCCACCCACTACCACTATTTCTTTTTTGAGATTGGGATCAGAACCTTCAACCCAGCCAATTATATTGTATCCAATACCATCGGGAAAATGCCTGGAAGCAACAGAATAGGAAAGTTTGGATTTAAGGGAAAAAGAAATTGGCCTTTTGTAGGTCTGCAGAGCTTTTTTTAGCTCAGCGGTTGTGGAATTAATTTCTTTGAAAATCAAGTCAGCAGTTTTCTCGGTAATTACTCCAGGCATAAAGTCAGCTATCCAGTCGCCGTTGGGATTGGCCTGAGCTTCGGGATAAATATAAATTATTCCCAAAGCACCTTTTTCCTTGGCTGTTTTCATTCTTGTCCGGTGTTCATCATAATATTGAAATTCCTGGCGGGCAGGATCAGGAGTACCGCGAAAGCAAAGAACAAATTTTCCTTTAACCTCAACGCCGGCATAATCATCATAGTTGAGCTCGGGAGCGGATATACCCCAGCCAGCGAAAACCAGCTCAGCCGTTTTTTCTCCGCTGTCAGAAAAAAGAAGAGGCAGGAAATCTTTTTCTAAGGATAATTCAACCTTTTGATAATTTATATTTCCTCCGGAACCGGATTTTTCTGGAAGATATAAAATCATTGAAGCCCGGTCGATAATGGTATAAGGTGAAGGATACGGCTGCAGATAACCGTTCTTGCGGTCAACAGGTCTTAAGCCCCATTCTTTGAATTTGGCCGCCGCCCACCTGGCTGCTTTGGTGAAGCCCTGGTCTCCAGTCAGCCTTCCGGCGAATTCGGGCGAAGACATGGTTCTGGCTAACTGGTAGGGAAGGATTGGATCAATTGAATCAACAGCTTTTTTTAGGCTGGAGGTCAGATTATCAGTCGCCTGGCTGAAAGAAAAAAAGATAAAAATTGCGGCGATGAAGATTATAGCTTTTAAGGGAGAAATCAGTTTTTTCATTAAACACCTCAGTATTTACGAAAAATCACTTTAAATTATATCATATCTTAACAAAAGCCTGGGGAAAAGATTTCAGCTTCTTTTACTGGAAAATTTCTTTTTCTTCTGATTTTTGGCTTCTATTGTTCAGGATTTTGGTTTCTTAGTTCGAGAGTTTTTCTTAGGCTTCCTTTTTCGCCGGATTTCTTTGAGCACAGCCTGATGGAGAACCAGAAAATAATAGGCTACTAAAAAAGCCAGGAAAATAATTCCTTTCCACCACTGGCCTTCAATTAAATAGAGAATTGAAATAAAGAAGAGACCAAGGTAGAGAACTAAATGAACCAGGGCAAAAATCCAGCTGAACATACCTTATTCTTTTAATTGGCAAAAGGGAAAATTGTCTCCCGGCCTTCTTTTTCTTTGTTATTGGATTCTACTTACCGAGAGGATAGTTACTGGTTCAACCGGTACATCCCGATACATTCCTTTAACGGTCGTCGGGACCGAGCCAATAGCATCAACTACTTCCAACCCTTTTATCACCTTCCCGAAAACGGCATAACCAAAATGATCTGGTTCGTTAGGAACATGATCCAGGAAAGGATTATCCACCAGGTTGATAAAAAACTGGCAGGTAGCGCTATCGATATCTGCAGTCCTGGCCATGGCGATTGTCCCCCGGAGATTCTTGAGCCCATTATTGGCTTCATTTTTTATCGGAGGCCTTTTTTCCAGTTTGGTTTTCATATCGGCAGTTAAGCCACCACCTTGAATCATAAAACCTTTGATCACCCGGTGGAAAATAGTCCCGTCATAGAATTTGTCGTCCACATAGGCTAAGAAATTCTTTACCGTAATTGGGGATTTATCGGCATAAAGCTCTATAACGATATCTCCCTTGCTGGTTTTCATCAGGACTTTGGGGTTGGCGGCCAGCAGAGTCCCAGTTGAAAAAAGAAGGAAAATAGCCATGATAATCAAAATGGACTTATTCATTTTTCACCTCCATTAGAAAGGCTAACATAACAAATTGCCGCTGAATAATCAAATTTTTCTTAAAGTGTTTTTATTGACCATTATTAATTATTAATTATCAATTATTAATCTGCAGGCTGTTTCTGGTTGCGGCCCTTAATCAGGAGATAAAAGAATGTCGGAGTAGCAATTAAAGATAGCAACACGGAAATAGTCAGAGCACCGATTACGGCGATAGCCAGAGGTTTAAGCATTTCGGCCCCGGTGCCTATTCCATAAGCTAACGGAAGCATCCCCAGGGCCGCAGCTAAGGAGGTCATCAGAACTGGACGAAGCCGGCGGCGGCCAGAGCGAACTAAAGCTTCGGCCCAGGGCATACCCTGAGCTTGCAAATGTCCGGCGTAATCAAGCATCAGGATGCCATTCTTGGCAACAATTCCAATCCCGATAATCGAGCCCAAAATCGATACCACATTGAGCGAAGTTTTAGTCAGAAAAAGCGCCAGGACCGTCCCAAAGAGAGCTAATATTGCTCCGAGGACGATGGCTAACGGCTGATAAAAGCTCCGGAATTCAGCCAGAAGCACGGTAAAAACCAGGAAAATGGCCATCAGCATCACTACCAGAAGATTCCTGAAAGACTCCTGTTGCTGCTGGTAGAGGCCTCCATATTCAATGGTGCCCGGGGGGATAGAGGAATCAGTGCTCATTATTTTTTTAATTTCAGCCATGGCGCTTCCCAAATCCCGTCCTTCGAGACGGGCGGTAACCGCCACATCCTGACGGAGATCTTCGCGCCGGATTTCTAACTGCCCGGCCTCCTCAGTTATATCAACTACCTGAGAAAGCTGAATAACCTGGCCGTCAGGTTTTCTAATGGGCAAAGCTTTCAGTGTTTCAATGGTCCCTAAGTGAGACGGATCGGCTTTCACTCTGATGTTAATAACCCGATCTCCCTGAAGAACACTGGAAGCGGTCCTCCCGATCATAGCTGTTTCTACAGTGGCGGCTACCTCGTCAGACCAAACCGTTGAGCTTCAACCGGTTTCATTCTGAGGCTGAGGGCTGAACCCGTATAAACCAGGCCATTAAAGGTATCGACCACTCCTCTGATTTTCTTCAATTTCTCTTCTACTTCTGGAGCTTTTTTCTTAAGGAAAGCGATATCAGTTGAAAATAACTTTACTTCAATGGGCATCGGCGCCCACATCAGGTCACCGATTAAATCGCTCAAGATTCCAGGAAATTCCCACTGTATTTCAGGCAGGGCAGCATTTAATCTTCGCCTTAATTCAGAGATAACTTCCCCAGTTTTCCTTTTCCGGTTAGACTTGAGCTTTACCAGGAAATCGCAGGTATTGGGCTCGGCGATAGATAGAGCTAACCTGGCGCCAGTGCGGCGGGAATAGCTTTCAATTTCGGGCACAGATTTAAGAATTTCTTCAGCCTGGAGCAACTGTCGGTTGGTTTCGGTCAGGCTGGTTCCCGGAGGAGTGAAATAATCAATTACGAAACCGCCTTCGTCCAGAGGTGGGAGAAATTCACTCTCTAAGTGGCGG
>PNJE01000074.1 GCA_002877915.1 Candidatus Aminicenantota bacterium | reverse complement strand
GATGTTGCCGCCTTAACCGCCCTTAAACAACTGGCCGAAGAATACTTTCGCCAGGAAGGATTTGACGATTTTGAATTGACCACGGTTTTTCATCAATGGATGGGCGGCTTTCCTGAGGATGAAGCCAAGGCTTTTTCAGTAATTGCTCTTGGGGCAATTGTAGCCAGGTTTTCTGGGGCGGAGAAAGTTATTGTTAAATCACCGCATGAAGCCATGGGCATCCCCACTAAGGAAGCCAATGCTCAGGGGTTAAGGGCTACCCGTCAGGCTATTAATATGGTTGAAGACCAGGTCATTTTTAAGCCCGAGGATCTTGAGCCGGAAGTAGACCTTATCAAGCAGGAGGTCCGTTGTCTGATGAATAAAGTTTATGAATTAGGGAAAGGTGATGTAGCTGCAGGGACAGTGGCTGCTTTTGAAGCTGGGGCTCTGGATATTCCCTTTGCCCCGTCAATTTATAACCACGGGAAAATCATTCCGATGAGAGATAATGAAGGCTTTATAAGAATTTTCAGCCAAGGAAATTTGCCTTTAAGCGAAGAAATAATGGCTTATCATCGCCAGAAACTCATTGAACGGGCTCGAGTTGAAGGTCGAGCAATTTCTTTTGAGATGGTGACTGATGATATCTATGCCATAAGCAAAGGAAGATTAGTAGGGAGGCCAAGATGAAAATAAAAAAGGCTATTTTTGTACCAGGAAAATCAGCTTTCTTTTTTGATGACCAAAAAGCTATCAAAAAGAATGCGGTGCCAGATGGATTCGTTTATCAAGGAAAACCACTTACCCCTGGCTTCGAAAAAATCCGAGTAGCTGGAGAATGCCTTTCAATTGTTCTGGAACTTGACGATGGTCAGATAGCCGTTGGGGATTGCGCTGCGGTTCAGTATTCCGGAGTGGGGGGGAGAGATCCTTTGTTTCTGGCCAGCCATTATTTGCCATTTATGAATCAACACCTGAAGCCGCTCCTCGAAGGTCTGGAAATAGGAACCTTCCGATCAATGGCCGAACGGTTTGAAAATTTGACCATTAATGGGAAAAGGTTACATACAGCCATTCGGTATGGGTTGTCCCAGGCCCTGCTTGGAGCCAGAGCTAAAGCCGAAAAAAAATTAATGTCTGAAATTATCTGCGAAGAATACAATCTGCCGATTGTCCCGGAAAGGGTAAAAATTTTCGGTCAGAGCGGAGATGAACGTTATACCAATGCCGATAAAATGATTCTCAAAGAAGTTGATGCTCTGCCCCATGGCCTTATCAACAATGTGGATGAAAAACTGGGGCGACAAGGGGAAAAACTTCGTGAGTACATTCGTTGGTTGACCAATAGAATCGTCAAACTAAGGTTACAGCAGAGCTATAAGCCCGATATCCACATTGATGTTTATGGAACCGTCGGATTAATTTTTGATTCTGACCTGGATAAGGTGACTGATTACTTGGCTTCTCTGGAAAAAGAAGCTGGCGAGTTTAACCTTTATATTGAAGGACCGGTAGATATGGAGGAGAAATATCAACAACTCGAGGCCTTAGCTAAGATTACCCGGAAATTGGAAGTCCTTGGTTCTAAGGTAAAAATAGTAGCCGATGAGCACTGCAATACCCTCGAGGACATTATAGAATTTACTGATGCTCGGGCCGGTCATATGATTCAGATCAAAACTCCTGATCTGGGTGGACTTCAGAATGTTGCCGAAAGCGTCCTTTATTGCCGGCATCATTACATGGAAGCTTATCAGGGAGGGACCTGTAATGAAACAGACATCTCGGCGATCGCCTGTGTACATGTAGCCATGGCCACGCGACCCGACAGGATGCTGGCCAAACCAGGAATGGGCTTTGACGAGGGGTTCATGATTGTGAATAATGAAATGGAAAGAATTATTCAGGTCCTGAAAATAAAACATGGGGGAGAATAAATAAATGAAAAATCAGAAAAACAAAAAGAGACTTCCACCTTTTAAAATTCTGTCAACGACCGCCATCCTGGGCTATGGCTTCCCCGAAAGTTCTTTTAAAAGGGGATTGAGCAAGAAGCCTGATCTGATCGCCGCTGATGCTGGCTCCACCGATCCCGGGCCTTATTATCTCGGCAGTGGTAAATCATTCACCAATAGAACGGCGGTCAAAAGAGATTTGAGATTGATGATAAAAGCAGGAGTAGAAAGGAAAATTCCTGTGATTATTGGTTCAGCGGGCGGTTCCGGAGCCAGGCCTCATTTAGAATGGTGCCTGGATATTGTCAGGGAAATAGCTCGCGAGGAGAATCTTCATTTTAGACTGGGGATTGCTCGGGCCGATGTGGATAAAGATGTGGTCCTGAAGGCCTTAAACCAAAAAAAGATTAAGCCAATGCCTTTCGTCTCCGAGCTTACTCCAGAAGCAATCTTTCAGAGCGAAAATATTGTCGCCCAGATGGGAATCGAGCCGTTCGTAAAATTATTACAAAAAGGGAGCGAAGTAATTATTGCCGGGCGTTCCTATGACCCGGCGGTGTTTGCGGCCTTGCCAATTTATCTTGGTTATGCGCCGGGCCTGGCCTTTCACTTAGGAAAGATTCTTGAATGCGCGGCCATCGCGGCTACTCCAGGTTCAGGTTCTGATTGTGCCCTGGGTATTCTGGAAGAAGATGACTTCATTTTAGAAGCTCTTTCACCCGAAAGAAAGTTTACTCCCCAATCGGCCGCGGCTCATACTCTTTATGAAAAATCTGATCCTTACCAGCTGCCTGGGCCCGGGGGAATGATAGATCTGAGAGAATGCTCTTTCGAGGATATCGGAAACGGTCGAGTAAGGGTCAGGGGCAGCAAATTTATCCCCGCTGATCCCTATACGATTAAAATCGAAGGGGCTCGTCTTATTGGCTTCAGATCCATCAGCATTGCCGGAGTGCGGGATCCCATCATGATAACCAAGATTGACTCAATTCTCAAATCAGTTGAAATTAAGGTGAGAGAAATCCTGAAAGACAATGGAAATAACGGAAAGATTTATTTTCACGTCTATGGGAAAAACGGGGTAATGGGCGAGCTGGAACCGATTAAAAAGATACTTTCACCAGAGCTGGGAATAGTCATTGAAACCATCGGGAAAACCCAGGAAGAGGCGGATAGCTTGTTAGCTTTGACTAGGTCCATCTTACTTCATTATGGTTATGAAGGCAGAATTTCTACCGCTGGTAACCTGGCCTTTCCTTTTTCACCGTCTGATGTAGCAATGGGTAAAGTTTATGAGTTTTCCATTTATCATTTGATGGAGATTGATGATCCCGCCAATTTTAAAACGGAGATAGAAGAACTCTGAGGTGGAAATATGAAAAATAAAAAGAAAACCAGTATACTAAAGGTAGCGCGAGTGATTCGTTCAAAAAATTCGGGGCCTTTTGAACTGACCCTGGATATTATGTTCAAGGAGCGGCGATACTATCAGCTTTTTAAGGAGAAAAAAATAATTACCCCAGCAAAAATCGCCCATCTTTATGGCATCTCGAAGGCTGAGGTACTTAAGATTGTCTATTTTGAACCAAGCCAAGCGATTAAAATAACTCTTCGCCGGAAGATTCCTTCGGGTGCACCTGGTGATACTGATATCTATGGCGCCCAGCAACATGCGCCGCTTCTTTATCTTACATTTTAAGAGAGGTTAAGATGGACCCGAGGCAATTATCGCGGGTTGATACCCTGATATATGCAGTATATTATGCCCCGCGAGGCCGATATCGATTGTACATGGTAGCCAGCGAAATAGCTCGCCGTTATCTAACGCCCACGGATTATCTGATCGGAATAATTGGCGAAGAAGGTTCGGGAAAATCCACCCTGATTCGCGGTCTTTTTCCCGGTCTGGAACTCACCAACGAGGACGAAGGAATCAATGTTAGAAAAGCTCCCATCTATTCTTTTTCGCCTGACGATTACTTTTCCGGTCATACTTTCCACATAGACGTCCGCCACGAGCTGGCCTTCCAGCAAAAGTACAAAATCAAGGAAGCCATCAGGCGGGCCATCGAGCATAAGCGCCGGGTGGTTGTTGAACACTTTGATCTCATTTATGATATTCTTGGTTGTAATGCCCAGGTGCTAATCGGAATTGGAGAAGAGATTATTGTGGCCAGACCAACCGTTTTTGGCCCGTTTCCCCAGAATATTAAAACCATCGTTGATAAGACCATTAAGTACCGTTTAATGGCCCATTCGGCTGAAGATATCACCGCGGCCATACTGGAACGAGATTATAATTACAAATCTCGTTCTCCTCTAATTCACTCCGATATAAGGCACGGCTTTGTCATCAATTTTCCTGAAAGGCCTAATATCGACTTAGATGAGCTGGAGCGGAAGGTCAAGCAGGTTATTGAGGCTGATGTGCCGATCAGCCTGGCCGGAGAAGATGCTATCCTGGTCGGTGAAATGAAAATTTTTTGTACCGGTCCGCGAACTCATGTTCATCATTCGGGAGAAATTGAAAACTTTCGGTTGCTTAAAGAATTCCGCCTTAATCCCCTGACTAATGAATTCATGCTTATTGGCATGGTCGGGCAGAAAACCATAGCTGGATTTGAAGACATCATTGAGTATATGGATATAGAAGATTGATTTTTAGTAATTGGAGAAATTGGAGAACAAGAAAATGAAATTTGAATATGGAACGCTTTTCCCCCAATCGAAAGACCATACCCGTTATTTAAAGCTGTCCTCAGAATACATAAGAGAAACTAAATGGCGGAATAAAAGCTTTATCGAGGTAAAACCTGAAGCTCTCCGGCTGCTTGCTCGTGAGGCTTTCTTCAGGGTTAATTTTTATTTCCGAGCTTCGCATCTGGAAAATCTGGCTTCCATTCTTGATGACCCGGAATCCTCGTCTAACGATAAATTTGTCGCCGCCATGCTGCTAAAAAACGCCATTATTTCAGCCGAAGGGATTCTTCCATTATGCCAGGATACTGGAACGGCTAATATTATCGGCTTTAAAGGGGAAAATGTTTTGACCGGGGTCGATGACGCCAAGTATCTGAGTCACGGTGTATTTGATGCTTACACCCGATTGAATCTGAGAGCCTCACAGGATGCTCCTCTTTCGATGCTCGATGAAGTGAATACCGGTAACAACTTGCCGGCTCAAATTGAAATTTACAGTCAGCCCGGCCAGGAATACCAATTTTTATTTGTGGCCAAGGGGGGAGGTTCCTCTAACAAGACAGCCCTTTATCAGGAAAATAAATCCCGGCTTAAAGATGAACAAACGTTATTGGATTTTCTTCGAGAAAAAATAAAGGCCATTGGAGTAGCCGCCTGCCCACCTTATAGAATCGCAGTAGTGGTGGGAGGGCTTTCGCCAGAAAATAATATAAAAACGGTGAAGCTGGCTACGACAGGCTATCTGGATAACCTGGTTACTGAGCCGTCTGGTAAACCCCATGGCTATCGTGATTTAGAATGGGAAAAAAAGGTCCTGCAGGTAGCCAGGGAAACTGGCCTGGGAGCTCAGTTCGGTGGGGCAGCTCTGGCGGTAGAAGCCCGAGTCATCAGGTTGCCAAGGCACGGGGGATCGCTGCCAGTGGGAATTGGTGTCAGCTGCAATGCGGACCGCAATTTAAAAGCTAAAATTAATCGCCAGGGAATTTTCATAGAAGCCCTGGACCAAAACCCATCAAGATTTCTTAAAAAGCTTGAGGCCCTGGAACTTGGCAAAGCCCCGGAGATAAATTTAGACCGGTCGATGGATGACCTGGTAGCAGATCTTTCCCGGTATCCAGTAGGAACCCGCTTGAGCCTTTCCGGCACGCTCATCGTTGCCAGGGACATAGCTCATCTTCGGCTGAAAAAAATGCTGGATGAGGGTAAACCGCTACCGGAGTACTTCAAGAGACACCCGGTTTATTATGCTGGACCAGCTAAAACCCCAAGAGGCTTACCGAGCGGAAGCTTTGGCCCAACCACTGCCCAAAGGATGGATGCCTATGTCGAAGAATTTATGAAAGCGGGCGGTTCAAGAATCATGCTGGCTAAAGGAAATCGATCCTCCATAGTGCTTGAAGCTTGCCAAAAATATCGTGGCTTTTATCTTGGAACCATAGGAGGGGCTGCCGCCCTGGTAGCCAGAGAACATATCTTGAGTTCCGAATTAGTTGATTTCGAGGACCTGGGGATGGAAGCCATCAGGAAAATCGTGGTTAAAAATTTGCCGGCCTTTATAATTTTTGATGATAAGGGCAACAAGCTTTATTAAAAATTATTGATATCTTGACCTTTCAATTATCGTCTGGATTAAAATTTATATCTTCATTTCTTATTCCTATCAGATAGATCCTGGCCCATAGCGAAAATTAAATTAGGGGGGATTTTATTTGAGCCATTATTAGACTGGAAAATAAATTTTGTCCTTTTTTTCTTTAAAGGTGTAAAATATAGGTGTCAACTGGACTTAAGAGCGGACAGAAAGTATGGCCGTATGTTTGAGCCCGCCTGGAGAATTAGACCGGAAAATGGCATGAATTATGCAGATAAAGAAACGGGGAGAAAGAGAATGAAAAAACTAATTATTTTAATAGTTATAGCGATTTTTATATCTATGATGTCTTGGCAACCAGCCCAGGCAGGAAAGAAAAATTATACCTTGCTTAACGGAGAAAAAGACTTCTATTATGGTTTTATAAGTTATCTGCCTGAAGAAACAGGAGTTAAATCACCGGAAGTATTCCGCTCGGGAAATTCGGTGCCCGAACCAGCCCAACTTAACCTTCCTTTAGTGCCTGGAGACCTGGTGGTAACTTATGATAAACCCTGCGAAATTCAATTTGATAGTGGCACCATTGTTCGTTTGGGCGTTGATTCCAGGCTAAAGATTGAAACCATAATGGCTCAAACTTTGAGTACTGGCGAGCAGCTTTCTAATCTTTTTCTTGAAAAAGGCACCCTTTATTTAATGTACACAGCTTATGATTCCTGGGAGATATTCCAGCTTCTGACCCCAAACGCCGCTTTAAAAATGAAAAATCATACGGTAGTTATGTCTCAGGTAGACGAAAATGGAGAAACCAAGATAGGGATTCTTGAGGGCAAGGGCGATCTCCTTTTTGGTCCATCGAGTGATCACCTGCAATCACTGACTATTAAGAAAGGAGAAAGCTATAAAGTAGAAGCTAATAATAAAGCTGAAAAAAGCCCAGGTTTCCCGGAGCTTTCTGATTTTCTTGCCTGGAATGAGGGCTTGAATAAGAACTTTATGGAATTGCATAAAGGCATCACTCCTTTGCCCAAGCCGATTCAGAAATTGCCTCCAGCAGTTTTCTACTTTGCCCAAAATTATGCCAATAAATACGGGCAGTGGGTCTGGGATGATTTTTATGGATATGTCTGGCGCCCCTTTTACAATGATGTTTATCCCTGGGGGAATTGGTCGCCTTATTTTTATGGCCGGTGGAGTTATGTTAACGGATCACTTTTCTGGGTGCCGGAAGAACCTTGGGGCTGGGTTCCCTATCATCTGGGAGTCTGGCAATGGGATAAAAAATTAGGTTGGGTCTGGATTCCCGGTTCGGTCTTTGCTCCCGCCTGGGTTGATTGGGAATTTTACTTCGGGCTTTACACCTGGCGACCCTGGATGATGATGGACTGGCTTTTTTATGATTATTATGGGATGAGTCCAGATTATTTCTGGTATTATGGAGGAGCTGGCGGAGGGGCTTATGACCTGGGAAGCGGGCAGATTTCTGGGGTGAATTACCTTAACAAGATTAGAAAAGACCAGTTGAAAAAACCTCAGTCAAGTCCTATTCCTGTTCCGGGAGATTACAAATCTACTTTGAAAAATCTATCCCGGGCTATAGAGCAAAAGAATCCCATAATCATCGAAAGGTTAACTTCGGAGCCGCCGGCCCCGGTAGCGGTTAAAAAAGGAGACCTCAGCAGTACCCATCTTTCTGAGAAGATAATTCCCTCCAAGGAATGGTTGAATAAATTTTCTCAAGAAAAAATTACTCCCGTTCAGAAATTACCCTCAACCAGCAATTTAGCGGTGGAAAAGCTGGCGGCGGTTGACTATTTAAAGAATAGGACCTCGGTTTCTACTGGCCAACTGCCTGAAAAACAGGCCCCAGGTGTGATTGTCATAAGAGGCGAAAAGGAGACTAGCTCAGTAGTATCAAACAATTCAATCAAGGTTAATAATCAGGCCAATCAGCCAGTTCCATCTTCATTGCCTCATATGTCGCTAACCTATAGATTCCGGGATTGGAACCCGGATTTAAAAGTAGCCCGTCAGCTTGGGATTCACGTATTTTATAATAGCCGACAGAATTCCATTATTTCTCCCGAATTGCGCCTTAGCTCAAGAGAAGCAAAAGAAATGAGAATTAGAGTTACACCTTATGGTATTATTCAGGCCGTTCCATCTTCTTCAACTTCCATAATTCATGATTCCAATCTGAATGGTAACTATAATAATTTCCCAGTGGTGGAGCCGAAAAGTCTTTCTGGTGAAAAGGCTGCTGGATCCTCTTCTGGTTCTTCCGGGAGCAATTCCAGTTCAGCCAGACAAAAGCACTGAAATCGGGCAACAGCTCGAATAAAACTTATCAGAAAACCGAATCAGGTATAAAATTAAAATTCTTGTGAATTAAGGGGGAGATTAACTGGTCTAATGAAACCAGGTTTCCAAACTAAAAAGGGAAAGATTTGAAAGATAGTTCGGGAATTTTTTGAAGAGCTCGGAAGAGACTCCCAAAAATGGAGCAAACTAACATATAAAATATAGTCAGGAAATAAAGTGGGGAGTTCGCTTTAAAATTATGAATTTTTTAATTAAAATTAATTTAAAGCCAGATTTTCAACCTTTAATAAATTAAAGCCCTTAATTAAAAGGAGGAGCGATGAAATCGGGATTTGTGGCTGTAGTTGGTAAGCCGAATGCAGGCAAATCAACGCTGATCAATGCTCTTATTGGTCAGAAAATAAGCATAGTTTCTGAAAAGCCTCAGACTACTAGATTTAAACTTCGCGGGATACTGACCCGTCCGGAAGGCCAGATTGTTTTGGTCGATACCCCCGGTTTCCATCAGCCAAAAGATGCTCTTGGTCGATATCTTAATTCCCAGGTCAGCGGCACAATGAAGGAAGTTGATTTGATTCTCTTCTTAGTTGATGCTTCAGCGGAATTATCTGATGAAGACAGAAGTTTGGTGGAAGAAATTAAGGAAAGCAAGCTGCCCTGTGTGGTAGTTTTGACTAAAAAAGATATTTCCTCTAATGAGAAGATTGATGAGATTAAAAAAAATATAGCCGCCCTTCTAACTCCGGTTGACTGGGTTGTCCTTTCAGCTTTAAAAAGAGAAGGCCTGAATGAATTGATTGAAAAAATTATCGCTCTAATACCAGAAGGGGAAAGGCTTTATCCGGAGGAGATGATCATAGATTATCCTCTGACTATCCAGGCGGCTGAAATTATCCGGGAAAAGGTTCTAATGCATACCTATCAAGAAATTCCCCATTCAGTAGCCGTGAAAATTATCAAGATAATAGAAAGGTCAGAGAAAAACCTTCTGGAAATATATGGCGAGATTTATGTAGAAAAAGATTCTCAGAAAAAAATCATCATTGGTAAAGCTGGCTCCTTGATTAAAAAGATAGGGACTCAAGCCCGCCAGGAACTTGAATTTATTACTGGAAGAAAAATATTCCTTGACCTTCAGGTTAAGGTAAAAGAAAAATGGCGAGACAAGGAATCTTTTATTAAAGCAATTTACCAATCTGGGTAAAAGGGTCGCTTTTTTCGTTGATTAAAGCTAGATTCTTTGAAAATTACTCCGGCATCCTGAGGAGAAGGCAGGCATTGTAAATAACAGAAATTCCACCAGCAGAAAGAAGGTTTATGGCTGACTCTGATTCGGCTCCGGGTTGCAGCCAGACGAATTCATATTTTGCTTGCAATAATTGGTGGGCTATCTTTTCAGTAATTTTTGGCGGAGTAATGACTATTGCGGCCTTGACAGACTTGGGCAGATTGAATAAGTCCGGGTAGCAAGGGTCGCCATCTATAAATTGGGCTTCTGGATTAACAGCATAGACCTGGTATCCAGCCGATTTTAGCTTTTTATAAATAATATGGCCATACTTGGCTGGATTTCGGGATGCTCCAATTACGGCGATTTCTTTTTGTTTTAGGAAACCAGATATTGAATCATTAAGCGGCATACTGTCTTTCTCTAAGTTTATTAACAGATATATTTTATAATAGATATCTCTAAAGAGAAATTATTATTTTAAAATTTTCCCCGACTTGGATTAACATCTGGTCAAGCGAAAGCTTTAAAAATCAGAGCAAAAAAAGAAGGTTCCCACCTTCCTTTTGCCCTGCGCCTCCACCAGATATTAATTAAGGGTGACAAAATTTTATTTTGCAGAAATAAATTTAAAAATTATTTAAAAATTATCTTCCTGATGTGATATTTGGCCATGTCAAGATTTGTTCGCAATTTGGCCATCGTAATTTCTCCATTTTAAGCCTTAGTTAGCTGACTGGACTGGGGAACGTTCTAACAGCTGG
>PNJE01000099.1 GCA_002877915.1 Candidatus Aminicenantota bacterium | reverse complement strand
GGAACTATTCCCGGAGTAATAGTAACTTTGCTCGAAGAAATGGGAATAAGTGAGGAGAAAGCGGCCTTGGCTCTTCTGGCGGCGGGAGCAATTGGAGTAATTGTGGCCACCAGGGCGACTTTTGCCGCAGAAATTGCGGGTTGCCAGGTGGAAATAGGTGCAGCGGGAGCGATGGGTGCAGCCGCAGTGGTGGAAGCAGCTGGCGGAAGTGCGGCTGAAGCTTGTGAAGCGGCCGCCATTTCTTTTCAAAACACCATGGGCCTAGTCTGCGATTTAGTCCAGGGAGTTTGTGAGATACCCTGCCATACGAGAAATGCCGTGGCCGCGGCTAACGCCTTTGTCTGTGCTGATTTGATTCTGGGCGGGTATAAAAATCAGATTCCGCTCGATGAAACCATAGATGCAGTGCTGGCGGTTGGGAAAACCATGCCACCTGAGCTGCGGGTTACTTCGCTTGGCGGCTTGGCCGTTTGCCCTTCAGCTTTGGCCTTGAAAAAGAAAGAGAGAAAAGATTTTTGAAGGCAGCCAGTAGCTGGTTATTGGGAAAAAGATAATTAGGCAGATGTTCTCAGTTATAATAATCACTGAAAATGAAAACCGGATAAAAGAAAACTGGGAAGGAGTTGTGCTCTAAGAGATAACAAGCTGAAAGATCCCAAGAGCGAGGTCGATAAAGGTTTTAGGCGGATATTAAATGATCGAAAAAGAACAGTGAGGAATAACGCTGTTAAAAATCTTCGTATGGTTTCAGGTAAAGAAAACAGGTTATCAGACAAAAAATAAGATAATAGAAAAAACTTTTAAGAAGATGAAAAAAAGAGAATCAACTAAGAGAATGATAGAAGGTGAAGAGAATTGATGGTTGATTAAATATCGATTCCTTAAAGCTTAACTTTTACGCAATTTGAGTATCGAAAGTGGTTGGAGAAACAAGATTCAAAACATTAAAATAAAAAAATGATGAAATAAAATTAAAAAACATAAGCAAGATAAAAGGAAAAGAAAAAACATGAAAGAAAACCAAGTTTTGCTATTATCTTCTGCTGACATTCTTAACCTGTGTCCGATGGCGGAAGCCATTGAAGCCGTAAGGGAAGCTTTTATCCTGACTTCTGAAAACAGGGTTGAGGTCCCGCCGCGGATTCACCTCGATGTGCCAAAGTCAAAAGGGACTTCCTTAGTAATGCCATCACATCTTCCAGATAGAGAAAAAATTGGGGTTAAAATTATCAATCTTTATGAAGAAAACCCGCTAAAGGGGCTTCCTTTTAGCCATGCCCTAATGCTTATTTTTGAAGCCAGCACTGGCCAGCCACTGGGCATAATGGAAGCTGGCATCCTGACAGCTTTAAGGACGGGCGCCGCTTGCGGCCTGGCTACTGAGCTCCTCAGTCGCCCAGAAAGTCGGAAAATGGCTCTTTTGGGTGCTGGTTTTCAGGCCCGTTTTCAATTAGAAGCGGTGGCTGCGGTTCGCCAGTTGGAGGAAGTGCTGGTCTTTGACCAGGATAAAGATCGGGCTGAAAAATTTGCTCAGCAAATGTCAACCGGACTGGGAATTAAAATTAGAGTGGTTGACTTAGCAGCTGAGGCCGTGTCTCAAGCGGATATAATTTCCACGGCTACCACCTCTAAAACGCCGGTCTTTGCTGATAAAGATGTTAAAGCTGGGGTTCATATAAATGCTATCGGCTCTTACAAGCCTGGCGAACGCGAGGTCCCTTCAGAAACAGTTATAAGAGCGCGGGTTTTTGTAGATAAAAAAGATATGGCCCTGGAAGAAGCAGGCGATTTGATAATACCAATTAGGGAAGGCCTGTTTTCACCGGATAAAATCGTGGCTGAAATAGGCGAGGTGGCTTCCGGTAAAAAGCCCGGGCGGTTGACGCCTGAGGAAGTTACCTTTTTTAAAACAGTTGGGGTGGCTCCTCAAGACATTGTCCTGGGGTCTCGGATACTCGAAAAGGCTACCAAGGAAGGACATGGTACCTTATTTGATTTCTACCACGGCTGAACTATTTAGTTCTAACAGACCCCCCTTAGATATTTGGGCTTATCCAGCATTTTTTTCAGGCAAATAATTTGCTTGTTGAGCTTGTTGAGTAAGCCAGGGTTGGGTTACTTCTTGGGGTGTAGATAAAAGTAATAAGAGATAACAAGAGAAAGGTTTGGGGCCTGGTTCTAAATCATTAATTAGCGAAGTCTTTAATTCCAGAAATCTTATTCAGCTTTGTAAGATGTTTTCGCCCTCTTTTTAAAATCAACCAACCAGCTAGGTTCAATTCTTTGAGGCATTATTTCTTTTATTTCGCATCATTCCCTTTATTTCCTTCATCTTTTGCGCAAGAAATTGAAAATAGCTACTATCTAAGTTAGGTCCCTTTTGTAATTTTTAGAACTTTTTAAATTTTTTGACCGAAGAAAAAATTTTTGTTTTGGCTGCCAAAGTTTTCTCCAATAAGCAAAATTCCTCAAATCCTCCATAAATTTAAGGAAGAGGCCTAATATCAATTTTCGTCAATAAGCCAGATTGAACCTGAAGATGAAATATCAAAGATTATTCTTGATGAAGTTGAACATCGTCCGGTAAAGATGCAACGTAGTGTTCTTGCCTTCGTAGATGCCATGCGAACGGTTCGGGTAAATCATCATTGAAAATAGCTTATCGTTGGCAATTAACTCATTGACCAGTTTTTCAAAGCTCTGATAATGCACATTATCGTCTCCAGTGCCGTGGATGATGAGCAATTTCCCCTGAAGCTGATGGGCAAAGGTGATTGGTGAACCATTTTTATAACCTTCGGGATTATCCTTCGGTAGGCCCATATATCTTTCCTGGTAAATAGTATCATAGAGCCTCTGGTCGCTGACAAAAGCCACAGCGATTCCCAGTTTATAAAGGTCAGGATAGCGGAAAAGAGCATTGAGAGTCATCTGGCCACCGCCACTCCAACCCCAAATGCCTATTCTTTCCGGGTCTATAAAGTTCCACTTTTTCAACGTTGCTCTCAGAGCAGCTGCCTGGTCGGCTGAAGCCAGAATGCCTACCTGACGGTAAATGATCTTGCGCCAGTCTCTTCCGCGTGGCTGGGGTGTCCCACGGTTATCAAAGTTCATGACCAGGTATCCTTGCTGCGTAAGAAAAAGATGGTAAAGATAAGTATTGCCGCCCCAGGCATCTCGGACGGTGGTGGCTGCTGGTTCTCCGTAAACATAAATCATAAGGGGATATTTTTTAGTCGGATCAAAATCGGGTGGTTTCATTAACCAACCATCAAGTAGGACGCCGTCACCTATATCAACCCTGAAGAATTCAACTGGGGATTTTTTGAGGCTGTTTATTCTGGCAGTCAGTTCTTTATTTTCGACCAGTACTTTAAGCTTCTGGTGATGAGGGATTTCAATCAAATCAATTACGGGCGGTTGTCCGAAGCGGGAATAGGTATGAAAGGCATACTGGCAAGAAGGGGATAACTGATAAGAATTTGTCCCCGGGAGATCAGGTGGAGTTATTCTTTCCGGTTTCCCGGGCCTCGTTATCTGAACCCGGTAAAGATATTCCTGCGTCGGGTTATCAGGCGAAGCGATGAAATAAAGCCAGCCCTTTTTTTCATCCAGGCCGCAGAAGCTGATAACATCGTAGTTGCCAGGCGTAAGCAATTTGGCCTTTCCAGAAAAATCCAGGCTGTAAATATGTTTCCAGCCGTCCCGTTCACTGGTGAAAAGAAAATGATTTCCTCGGTCATATAGTGTTAAATCGGTATCTATTTCCACCCAGGCTTTATCTTCATCAGTAAAGATTGTCTGGACATCGCCCGTAACCGCATCAGCCAGCATAATTTCATTCTTATTTTGCAGCCGATTGAGGTGCTGGAGCATAATTTTATCTTTAGAGGCCCAGCTCATCCAGGGAATATAATTATTCCTGGGGTCACCGGGCACTTTTAGCCAGATGATTTTTCCCGTTTTGAGGTCAATTACCCCGAGCCGACAGGCGGAATTGGTTTCACCAGCTTCGGGGTACTTAAAAGAAATTATCC
Organism: Candidatus Aminicenantota bacterium; assembly: GCA_002877915.1. Lineage (GTDB taxonomy): Bacteria > Acidobacteriota > Aminicenantia > Aminicenantales > Saccharicenantaceae > Saccharicenans. The sequence goes on along the minus strand of PNJE01000099.1, from coordinate 6,604 downwards.
TGGGGTAAAGGCTGTCAGTATTGTTAATCATATAGAAGACTGGAACACCGGTAGTATCAAGCTGCCAGAAAGCTATCTTCTGTCCGTCAGGACTCCAGCGGAAGCCATCCCGGAGAGAAAATTCTTCTTCATAAACCCAGTCAAAGGTGCCGTTAATTATATTTTCGGACCCATCTTCAGTTAGCGGAATGCTTTTCCCGGAAGCCAGATCTTCCAAGTAAATATTATTTTTATAAACATAAGCCACCTTTTGGCCGTCAGGTGAGAACTTGGCAAATTGGAGATAACCAGGCTCTTTTTCCTGGCCAAGTTTTTTAAGTTCATGGGTTTCAAGGTTAAGGGCCCAGTAATCACCTCTTGTCTTTTGTCGCCAAACGCGTTGGCTGTTGGTGTAAATGAGAACCTGCTTCAGGTTTTCTGAAAGAGCATAATTATCTACTGAAAGTGGCTTGTCCTGACCCGGGGGAATTAGAAGAGAAGCTGGCACCAGCACTTTCCGGCTTCCGGAAGCGACTGAATAAAGGACAATATCTTTGGCTCCCTGAATCGTGTTTGAATTTTCTAGCGTGGTATATGATGTACCGTCTTTTAGCCAACGAGCGGGGCCAAAACTTTCTGGAGAAAATTCATTGGTGGCGAAAATTCTCTCTAAGGATAAAATTGCTTCTTGTCCATTATCCTTAGCGATTAAATTAACTACCGGAAAGGTCAAAATAATTAATAATGCTAAGAAAAAAAGTTGCCTTTTTAATTTCATCAATTTACTCCAAATTTGAAGTTAAATATCGTCTTATCTTATATGAAAAAATACTCGAGCCTGTCAAGATATTTGTTTTTTGCCTGTTTTAAAGATTTAAAAGGATGGAAAATAATAAACCTTAAGAGAAGTCAAACTAATAAAAAGTTATCAAAAATAAATTTCATAATGAAAAAAACTTTATTAAATTAAAAAAATTTGATAAAAGATTTAAGATATAAAAATTAGCCAGAGTGTTTAGCTGGTGGAAAGAATTATTCACTCCGGCTGGAAGGAGATTTTTATGACGAGACCTAAGAGACTATTAGCAATTATTTTTTTCTCCCTATCTTTATTTCAAATATCTTTAAGCGGTCAAAGTCAAGTCTTAGTGCACTGGGAGACCATCGCCAAGATAAGGGAAGAAGGTTTGCAGCACTCGCAGGTCATGGATATCGCCGGATACATCGTTGACGTTCTTGGAGCGAGGCTAACGAATTCCGAAGCCATGAAGAGAGCCCAGCTGTGGGCCGCAGCGAAGATGAAAGAAATAGGCTTGGAAAACGTAGTCGTCGAACCTTATATGGATTACGGTGTAACGTGGGATAATGAATATTTTTCCCTGCACCTGCTCGAACCTGTTTATCAACCGATGACTGGTTTCCCCCTGACTCATACTCCAGGGACAAAGGGAAAAGTGGTTTGTCCAGTGGTCATAGGTGATATTAAGCTGAAGTCTCAAATGCCCCAGCTAAAAGGAAAACTTAAAGGAGCCATCGTTTTGAGCAGCCCACCTTTACCCATTACTCAGGCTGAACTTGCACGCGGAGTTAGCCGGCTGAGCGAAGAAGACCTGAAGAAACTGGAACAGGATGTTATTCCACCCACGCCACCAGCCCCGCCCGTGCCCAATCCAGATTTGCTCAGCCAAGAAGAAAAGATGGCTTTCTTTAAAGCTGAGGGCGCAGTGGCAGTATTTCAGTGTGAAGGTGGTCGTCCAGGTGTCGTGGTTGGCTATTCTCGGCCGGGGAGCGTCAAGGATAAATGGTCGCGCGAAAAAACGCTGGAATCGTTGCCTATTGTGGCAGTGACGCCTGAGCATTATAACCGGATGTACCGGATTATTAAACGCGGAATTCCGGTGAAAGTTGAGCTTGAAATTCGAAACAAAATCGGAGAAAAGGTAATAAAGGCGGCTAACGTCATAGGTGAGATACCTGGCACTGATTTGAAAGAGGAAGTAGTGATGATTGGGGCTCATCTCGATAGCTGGCAGGCCAGTCCCAATGCCAGCGATAATGCCTCAGGATGCGCCGTGGTGCTTGAGGCGGCCAGGATTTTAAAAGCTATCGGAGCAACTCCTCGGCGGACAATTCGAGTGGCTCTATGGAGTGGAGAAGAACAGGGGTTGTTTGGCTCGACCGAGTATGTGCGTCAGCATTTTGGTAATCCAAAAGACCCAGCTAACCCGCCGACAAAAGAATACGAAAAATTTCAGGCTTACTTCAACCAGGATTATGGAGCTGGACAATACCGCGGAATATACCTTCAGGGAAATGAAGGCGTGCGCCGCCTATTCCAAGCCTGGATGGAGCCTTTCCATGATTTTGGGATGACAACTATTTCTGTTAGGAGTGTCGGCAGCACTGACCATGTGCCCTTTGATAAAGCTGGGCTCCCAGCTTTTCAATTTATTCAAGACCGGATTGCTGGCACAGCCGGACACACTAACCTGGATTTCCTCGATACCCTTTCACCTGAAGATTTGATGAAGAATGCGGTGGTCATGGCCGCTTTTGCTTACGAAGCCGCTATGACCGACATAAAACTGCCGCGAAAAACTTTGAAATAAGCTTTAAATTGAGGAGGAGGCTATCATTCAATAAATTTTTTTGTTTTGAGGTTGAAACAAAGAGCTGATGCTTAAGCCTCAATATTTTTCTTGCGGCGAATAAATTTATTGAGGAATTAAGCCATCTACCACTTTTAATTTTACGTTGAAAGCGGTGGTCATTGATAAATCGAAGATGATTTAAATAGACCTTGATTTTTTGGTTAATTAGCTAAAAATAAAAGACGCCATATAGAGCGAAGAAAATCAAAATCTGGAGAAAAATAGTGAAAGGCAAAAAGATAAAAAATAGCTTCCTAAGGTTTGTGATTTTCTATCTGGTGGGTGCCTGGTTAATTTTCATTCTCTCACCTGGATTTATAGTTGCAGGACAAGCAGCCAGTTCTGAGGAATTTAAGCCAGAAGTCAAAATAAAGGATTTTGGGTTAAAAAATTATGTTTCTATTTCTCACCGGTTGCCCCATTCTGAGTCAACCGCCTGGGAATTAGTTTGTAAGCTGCCATATAACTGCCAATTTCAACCCTGGATTTTAGTAGAAAGCTCAGGCGGGCAGATGATCAAATTTAACTCGACCAACCCGCTGGTGCTTTATTTGACTCCCACAGAAAGCGTTATCACCAGCCCCGGGAAAAAAGCTTATGAAGCTAAAAATTGGATAAGCGGCGAGGGAGCCATTTATACCATTCCACCAGGCGTAAAAGTTATAGCAGTAAAATACCGGGAAACAGGTTTCGATACCCAACTGGTCGGCTATTTTGAAGGCAATGATGATGATTACAATATTCTGTGGCAAAGAGCAGCCAGGACGGCTTATCTCTGTATGCGAGAGCATTTTTTTGATTGTCCCGACCGGGAGCGAGTTGAGTTTTGGGGAGATGGGCTGGCTGAATTGGGACAAAGTTTTTATCTTTTTGACAGCCGAGTGCATCAATTAAGTAAAAATCTGGTTCGCCGAAAATTGGAGCCGGAATTTTATCCCGGGCAGATTCTTGAGTTTCTGGGCGAATACGGCCTCTGGTTTTATTATCTTCAAACCGGTGACCTTGATTCTTTAAGAGCAGTTTATCCCCAGACAAAAAAATTTTTATTCGAACAATATAAATTTGGCCGTCCCCGCACCTGGTTTGACTGGGGAAATAAGGATATTGACCGACCGGTGATTGAAACCTGCCTTTATTATAATTGCTTGGAGACATTGAAAAAAATTGCTGGTTTGATTGGACAGGAAAATGACCTTCCGGCGATTGAGGAAAAGCTTGAAGAAATCAGGAAAAATTTTGATTCTCTATACTGGCAGGGAAGCTATTATAAATCTACCGCTGCTATAACCCCTGATGACCGAGCCAATGCCCTGGCGGTTGAGGTTGGGCTGGCTGATAAAGCCAAGTGGGAATCAATTTTTAATGAAGTTTTATCAAAGACAGAAAAGGCCAGCAACTTCTTTGACCGCTGGGTATTCGAGGCTCTCTGCAAGATGGGTAAGCAGGATGAAGCTCTTAAACGAATGGCCGGACGCTACCGGACGATGATTCAATCCAAGTTCACCACCCTATGGGAGCATTATGACCGCTGGTGGATGGACCACTTTGACGATGCTTCTTCCTTAAATCATGGGTGGAATACTCCGGCCCTTGTTCTATCCCAGACGATTGCTGGAATTTCCCCTGAAGCTCCCGGCTGGAGTGTTTACCATGTTTTTCCGAAAGAGGCTTTTCTTACCTCAATTAAAGTGGTGGTGCCGACGATAAAAGGAAATATCAGGATGAGCCTTAATAAATCGGCCGACAGTTATTGGCTGAAATTGTATTCTCCAGAGCAAACCTCAGCCATGGTTGGTATTCCCAAATTCGTTTTTTCGAACCTGCGGGAGATTAGAGCCAACCGGCGAGTTATCTGGAAAGAAGGTGCTTATTGTGGCAAACAAAAAGGTTTAAGCTGGGCTGGAGAAGATGAATCGTACCTGAAATTTAAGGCCGAGCCGGGCAACTGGGAATTTATTGCTTCCGGAAAAATAATTCTGGATTCTTCCAAAAAGCCGAGGCCGAGAGTAAAAGAAGGAAGACCCTTAGATAAAAGACATTGGACAGCAAGTGCTTCTGTACCTGATAGTTCGTTTCTTTTTAGCGGGGAAAAAATTCCGGTTGAAGTCTCCGCAGCCAAAGCCATAGACGGCGATTACTGGACAGGCTGGCGTGATATGACTCAAACACAATATCCGGGTCAGTGGTTCCAGATTGATATGAAGAAAAGAGAAGAATTTTCTAAGATTATTCTGGATAATACCTGGGCGCTGTGGGATTCGCCGACTGAATACTCAGTTTGTGTCTCCGATGATGGCCAGCATTGGAGTCAACCGGTGGCTAAAGGAAAAGGAGAGTTGGGCATAACTACCATAAAATTTAAAGAACAAAAAGCTCGATATATAAGAATAATCCAGACCGGCAAAAATTCCCTTTACCACTGGTCAATTTATGAAATTAATGTCTATCGGTAATGAAATTCAAAAAGAAAAAGTTATAAATTTGGCAAATGAAAGGGCAAAATATAAAAACGTCTGAAGGAAGAATTTAAAGTCTAAACGAATTTAGGATAACTGGGAAGCTTAAAAATAAATTTTCTACATTTATAACGAGTAAATAAGAAAAGTGGCAGCTTATGTAAAAGAACGAAAATCAAAACAACAGTAAAAAAAAATATAAAAAAGGTTCTTTATGGTTTTTTTGCGGGAAAAAGGAATAAAAAATAGGATCAAAAAGCAAAGGCACCTGATAGGATGAACAACATCTTGTCTATCTACCTGATATTCCTTTCGTTGAGAATTTTATTATTAACAATTTAACTCCCGGTTAGAGCCTACTATTATTATCGATTCTAAAAGCATCCATAGAAAGGTTTGATGAGCCCTAAAAAATAATTCTAAGTCTCTAAGAAAACTTGAGCTTGGCGGTGTTGGCAATTTTTTTAAGAATCTTTTAAATAACTTTATCGCTAATCCGCTTTTTTTGTTTATTCCCGGTTGCCAGATTTTGTCTCTATTTTGCTCGAAGGCCAGTGGTGTTAGAATATTAGCTAACTTGAGCGATATACCTTGCTAAATCCAAAGCTTAATTCAAAAAATTTACCGATGATAAATTTCTCAGGCTATTTGGTCAGCGAGCACGTAGAGCGCTACCTTCGAATTCTTATTTATATCACTTTGTATCATTATCATTTTTTATCATTGACAATCTCAAAGTCCACATCGTAATAAAAAGCCGACAGGGGCTTTCTGGATATAGGTTCAATATTATCTAACCTGACGATGGTGTGGTAGGGACCAGGGCTGAGGCCAGCCGTTTTAATCTCGTTGGCAACAATCTGGTTTTTGCCTTTCTTTGAAATTTTTACCGAGAGCCAGGAAGGAAGTTGACCATGAACCTTCCAGAGCGGCAGGTCGGTTGTTCCTTCATTGTGAATTGTTAAAGAGGCGGTGAGTTTTTCCGGTTTTGAGGTGGTTGAGCGAAGCGAAATAAGATAAGTATCGGCGCTAATAATGGGAGGAAGTGGAAAGTTTTTTGATTTGGAAAGCCGTAGCATGACTACATCATTGGGTGGCACAGTAACCGAAAGACCTTGGCTGATAGGACCAGTCGTCTGATGTTTCCAGAGATCCCGAACATAAAGGCCTGTTTTATTATCGAACCCAAATTCATCCCAACTGATGGTTACCGGCGAGGGCGAAGAGTTTTGGTTAAAAATCAAAACCGCTTGGCTGTCGTCGAACAACTTCTTTCCTCCCCAGAGGCTAACCTGGCCATCTTTTCTGATGATATGTCCTTGAATCCCTAAGGGATCCTGGTCGACGGCGATCACTTCTAAGTTGGTCAGTATTTGCCGGGTTGAATCTGACATCTGGCGAAGGTCATTACCGGCCATAAGCGGGGCGGCCATCATACACCATAGGCTAAAAAGGCTGCGGTTCTGAGCTTCATTCAGCCCAGGCATGCCCACTATCATCATGTCCGGGTCGTTCCAA
>PNJE01000152.1 GCA_002877915.1 Candidatus Aminicenantota bacterium | reverse complement strand
CCACCGCCGCGGCGGAACCTCCACTTGAGCCTCCGGGTACTCTTTCCAGGTCCCAGGGATTTCGAGTGGGGAAAAAAGCTGAATTCTCGGTGGAAGAACCCATGGCAAATTCATCAAGATTAGTTTTACCAATTATAATCGCGTCCTCAGCTTCCAGCCTCTCAACCACTGTAGCATCATAGGGAGGAATAAAATTCTCCAAAATCTTAGAGCCGCAGGTGGTCCGGATACCCTTAGTAACAATATTATCTTTAATAGCGATAATTGCTCCCGCCAGGCGCCCTTTTTCCTTCCGGGCTTCAATTTCTTTAGCCTTGGCCATAGCCCGGTCAAAAGAATAGGTTAAATAAGCCTTTATCTTAAAATCGACCTGTTCAATCCTCGAAATGTAATCTTCGACTATTTCTAACGGCCGCACCTCACCCTTCTTAACGAGCTCAATAGCCTCCACCATTCCAAGCTCAAATAGTTTCTGACTCATTTCAATTCATTTTCCTTGAAGAACCTTGGGCACCTTAATAAAATCGCCGGCTTTTTCAGGGGCCAGAGCCAGGACCTCTTCCTGAGGTAATGAGTCCTGCACTTCATCCGCTTCCAGTCTCAAGCAAAAATCAACTGGAGTATATTTGCCTTCTTCTTCCAAAGACAGTTTGGAAAGTTCGCCCACCCAGTCAATTATTTTTTCCATCTGAGCAGGAAGATGCTTTTTCTCTTCTTCAGTTAGCTCTAAATTGGCCAGCCGGCTTAAATGCTCGAGATCAATCTTCATGTTATGGATTATAGAAAATAACCTAAAATTTAACAAGTTAAGTCTTGGTAAAAAAGCTCAATTATGATATAAATAATCTTAATTTTATCCAGGGGTGTTCAATGGATCCAATACGTAAGATTTTGCAAAAATACAAAAGAGACCGGACACGTCTTATTGATATTTTAAAAGATATTCAGGAATCAGAAGGAAGCATTACTCAGCAGGCTATTGAATTAGTAGCCAAACATCTGAAGATTTCAAGAGCAGAAATAGAAGGGGTCATCACCTTTTATCACTTTTTATCTGATCGTCCTCTGGGCAAATATGCGGTCTATCTTAATAATTCCATTACTTCTGAAATGGCCGGACGCCAAAAAGTGGCCGAAGCGCTGGAGAAAGAAACTGGCTGTAAATTCGGCCAAACTTCCGAAGATAATCTGGTTTCCCTCTTCGAAACCTCTTGTGTCGGAATGAATGACCAGGAACCAGCCGCCCTTATCAATGGGGTTGTTTTTACCAGCCTGAACGAAGAAAAGGTAAGGAAAATAGTAGCCGGGATGAAGCGGGGGCTAGCTGCTCAGGAAATGGTAGAAGAATATGGAGATGGAGCCAATGGGCACGAACTTGTCCGGGCAATGGTCAAAAACAATATTAGAAAAGCAGGAGCAGTTATATTTGATGAATTTACTCCTGGCCAGGCAATCGCCCAGGCGCTAAATAAAACCCCAGAAGGAGTAATAGAGGAAATTAAAAAAGCTAACCTTCTTGGACGGGGCGGTGCTGGCTTCCCCACCGGATTGAAATGGGAACTCTGTCGCCAAGAAAAAAGCGACCAGCATTATGTCGTCTGTAACGCTGATGAGGGTGAACCTGGAACTTTTAAGGACCGCGTCATCCTGACTGAGCGGCCCCAGATGGTTTTTGAGGGAATGGCCATTGCTGGCTATGCAGTTGGTGCCCATTTGGGAATTCTTTATCTCCGACACGAATACACCTACCTCAAAAAATATTTTGAATATTTACTGCAGAAAATGAGAGAGGAGGGCATTCTCGGGAAAAATATTTTGGGTCGTGGTTTTGATTTCGACATTGAAATAAAATCTGGGGCGGGAGCTTATGTCTGTGGAGAAGAATCAGCTTTAATAGAATCGGCGGAAGGTAAGCGCGGGGAGCCCCGTGACCGGCCACCTTTCCCAGTTCAAAAAGGCTATCTTGATAAGCCTACCACGGTAAATAATGTGGAAACCTTAGCCGCATCTGCCAGGATTATGCTTCGTGGTTCAAGCTGGTTCAGAACTCTCGGTACCTCGGTCTCCGCTGGAACCAAGGTCCTAAGTATTTCCGGGGATTGCCAGCGACCGGGAATTTATGAAGTGGAATTTGGAATAACAGTCAGAGAACTTTTGGAAATGGCCGGGGCTCAAGATACCTTGGCCGTTCAAGTGGGTGGCCCCTCAGGAAATTGCATTTCTGAATCTGGTTTCGGACGCAAAATATGTTACTCTGATCTGGCCACTGGTGGATCCTTCATTATTTTTAATCGCCGCCGGGACCTTTTCGCCGTCGTTCGAAATTTTCTTGATTTCTTCATTGAAGAAAGCTGTGGCTGGTGTGTGCCTTGCCGGGCCGGAAATGTCCTGCTGAAGAAAAAGTTTGAAAAAATCGTTGCCGGTCTGGGCACAGCTCAGGACCTGGCCGAACTTGAGGCTTGGGGCAAAATAATCAAGTCCATGAGCCGCTGTGGCTTAGGGCAAACTTCCCCGAATCCTGTTCTGACGACGCTAACAAATTTCAGAGAGCTTTATGAAAGCCGGATTAACAAAAAGGCTGATTTCATTCCTGAGTTTGATCTCGGTCAAGCGGTAATGGACGCCTGCCAGTTAACTGGAAGGAAATTCAAGGAGGAATCCGAGAATGCCAGATAAAATAAAATTCACCATTGACGGAAAAGATTGTTATGCCGAGCCCGGCCAGACTATTTATGAGGCAGCCAAGGCTAACGGTGTCTTTATCCCGGTTTTGTGTCATTATGAAGGGCTCAAGCCTGTCGGGAGCTGCCGAATTTGTTCAGTCCGAGCGAACGGCCGCTGGATGACTTCTTGTACCCAGCCAGTAACCAATGGGATGGTCATAGAAAATGCCACGCCTGAAGTGGAAGCTTACCGGAAAGCTATTATCGAGATGCTTTTTGTCGAGGGCAATCATTTTTGTCCCACCTGCGAGAAAAGTGGTAACTGCGAACTGCAGGCCTTGGCCTACCGCTATCAAATCATGGTGCCACAATTTCCTTATCTTTTTCCCAAACGAGAAATTGAAGCTTTCCCGGGGTTTCTGCTGGAACATAACCGCTGCATCCAGTGCCAGAGGTGCGTCCGGGCTATTCAAACGGAAGATGGCCAGAAAATATTTGCCTTGAAGAACCGGTCAAAAGACCTCCGGATAAACGTTGACCTGAAGTTAGCTGCCAGAATGACAGAAAAGGAAGTACAGAAAGCTATGGATATCTGCCCGGTAGGGGCTATCTTAAAAAAAGAGGTAGGCTTCAGGATTCCCATTGGCAAACGCAAATACGATCAAAAGCCAATCGGCTCCGAGGTAGAAGAAAATAAATAAGGTTTATGAGGTGAAAATCATGAGCAAACCGGTAATTGCCACTGCTTCGCTGGCGGGATGTTTTGGCTGTCACATGTCCTTCCTTGATATTGACGAAAGAATTTTAGAATTAATTGAGCTGGTAGAATTTGATAAATCACCCATTGATGATCTTAAAAAATTTACCCGGCCGGTTGATATTGGATTAATCGAAGGGGGCTGCTGCAACGCCGAAAACGTCGAGGTTTTACGCTATTTTCGAGAAAATTGCCGGATACTGGTTTCAGTTGGCGAATGCGCCATCATGGGCGGTCTACCGGCTATGCGCAATTTAATTCCGCTTAAAGAATGTTTAGAAGAAGCCTACCTTAATTCCCCCACCGTAGCTCCCGAAGACCGCCTGATTCCCAACGATGAAGAGCTCCCTCTTCTGTTAAATCGGGTTTATCCCTGCCATGAAATCGTCAAAATTGATTATTTCCTTCCTGGCTGCCCGCCTTCGGCTGACCTAATCTGGGAAGCCTTGATGGCTTTAATCCACAGCCAACCGCTCAAACTTGATTATCCTCTGATAAAATATGATTGAAGGACGTATAGCTATGGTCAGAAAAATAACTATAGAACCGGTAACCAGGGTAGAAGGACATGGAAAAGTAACTATCCACCTGGATGAAAATGGAAAAGTGGCCCAGGCCCGTTTCCACGTAGTAGAATTCCGCGGATTCGAACGCTTTGTCCAGGGGCGGCCTTATTGGGAAATTCCTGTTTTGGTGCAGCGTCTGTGTGGAATTTGCCCGGTAAGCCACCATCTGGCCGGAGCCAAGGCCATGGATGTAATCGTCGGGGTAGGTCCGGGAAAGTTAACCCCTACGGCCGAAAAGATCCGTCGTCTGATGCATTATGGTCAGATATTGCAATCTCATTCCCTTCATTTCTTCCATCTTGCCTCACCTGACTTACTTTTTGGCTTTGACGCTGACCCGGCGATTAGGAACATAATTGGCCTGGCCAAATCCAATAAAGAGCTGGCGGTTCATGGAGTAATCCTCAGAAAATTCGGGCAGGAAATAATAAAAGCCACGGCCGGAAAGAAAATCCATGGAACAGGAGCAATTCCGGGCGGGGTTAATAAGAGTCTTACCTCAGAAGAAAGAGATTATTTCCTGAAGTCTCCCGCCCCGTTCAACGTGGACACGATGATTGAATGGGCGCAGCAGGCCATCGAGCTTTTTAAAAAAATCCACCGAGAAAACAGACAAGTGATAGATAATTTCGCTCATTTCCCTTCCAACCACCTGAGCCTCGTACGTAAGGATGGCGCTCTGGATTTTTACCACGGAGTGCTGAGAGCCGTCGATGCTGATGGCCGGAAGATTCTGAACGATGTTGATTATCAGGACTATTTAGAGTATATAGCCGAAGAAGTCAGACCCTGGAGCTATATGAAATTTCCGTATCTAAAAAAACTGGGAAAAGAAAAAGGCTGGTATCGAGTTGGGCCGCTGGCTAGGCTTAATACTTGCGATTATATCCCGAGCCCCCGGGCTCAAAAAGAATTCGAAGAATACAAAGCTTATACTGACGGCAAACCTAACAACAGGACTCTGCACAGTCATTGGGCCAGGTTAATTGAGATATTGCATGCGGCTGAGGTTATCAAGGAATTGCTGTTAGATCCAGACATTACTGGCGGAAAGTTAGTTAAAAAAGGCCGGAAGAAACATGAAGGCGTTGGTCTCTTGGAAGCCCCGCGGGGGACCCTCTTCCATCATTACCGGATTAATGATGATGACCAAGTAATTATGGCCAATTTGATAGTTTCCACCACCAACAACAATGAAGCCTATAACCAGGCAGTCAAGTATGTCGCTGAAGAATTTATCTCCGGGAAACCAGAAATAACTGAAGGAATGCTCAATCGGGTGGAGGTGGCGATAAGAGCTTATGACCCCTGCTTGAGTTGCGCTACTCATGCTGTAGGCCAGATGCCCTTAGAGGTCGACCTTTATGATTCCAAAGGCCAGTTGATAGATAGAAAGAGGAAATAGCCACGAAATTAGCCGCCAAAAATAAAATCTTGGTTTATGGAATTGGCAATCCTGGTCGCCAGGATGATGGTCTCGGACCGGCTCTGGTGGCTGAGCTGGAAAAGAAAAACCTTGCCGGACTGACCCTCGAAGCTAATTATCAGCTCCAGGTAGAAGACGCCCTGCTCTTTGCTGAACATCAGATGGTAATTGTCGTTGATGCGCTGGGGAAAGGGGACAAGCCCTATATTTTTAAAAAGGTTAAGCCAGCTAAGAACTTTAGCTTTACTACCCATTCTTTTCCACCCGAAGGAGTGGCTTATCTATGTCAGGCTCTCTACCAGAAAAAACCGGAGATTTACCTCCTGGCCATCAGGGGTTACTATTTTGATCTCGGAGAAACTATCAGTCTTAAAGCTCAAGAAAATTTAAGAGAGGCCCTGAGGTTTTTTATGAAGATTTTAAATTTTGTAACACCAAAAGGTAAAATTATCTGCTATAATAAATGTTCTGAATCTAAAAAACTTTTAAATCTAAAAGAAGAGAGAAAGTCCAATGGAAAAAAGCAAAAAAGAAGTTCTCGTCCTGGAGGATATCCTCGGGTCTAATAAGAAAATAGCTGGTTCTATTCGCCAGAAGTTGCTGGAACATCGCATCCTAACGGTCAACATCTTAAGTTCCCCTGGTTCGGGCAAAACATCGCTGCTGGAAAAACTCGGCTTGAAGCTGCAGGAAAAATACAAAGTGGGTGTGATTGAAGGTGACGTGGAAACCGAAAGAGATGCCGAAAGAATAAGGAAAGCTGGGCTGCCAGCCTGGCAGATTACCACCCATGGCGCTTGCCACTTAGAAGCCAAAATGTTGGCTCAAATTTTTGACCAGATCCCGGCTAACCTGGATTTTCTGTTCATCGAAAATGTGGGCAATTTAGTTTGCCCAGCAAGTTTTGACCTTGGGGAAAGCCTGCGCTTTGTTCTGCTCTCGGTTCCAGAAGGCGATGACAAGCCCAAGAAATACCCAGAGGCGTTTATAACTTCCAATGTTTTTGTCATCACCAAGTGTGACCTGCTGCCCTATCTTCCCTTTGATGCCGACCGGGTAACGGCCGAAGCCCTGGAAATAAACCCGAAGCTGGAGGTTTTCCGGACATCGGCTCTGACCGGAGAAGGAATTGATGCCCTCTCCCAATATTTAGAAAATAAACTTCAGGAGCTACGGTCGAAAAATGCATGAGCTGTCGATAGTCGCTGATTTGTTTTCCATAATTGAAGAGCAAGCTAAGCAAGCCAGGGCCACCAGGGTTACCAAGGTAAAAGTTTTGATCGGCGAGCTATCGGGTGTGGTGCCTGAGCTTTTCCGCTCGGCTTTTCAAAGCTACAAAAAGGGAACGATTGCCGACAAAGCTAAGCTGGAGATTAAAATCACTAAAATAAAATTCAAGTGCCACAACTGCGGCCAAGAAATTAAAGCTAAGGATATTTCTTCCCCCGATTTTTCCTACGCCTGCCCTGCTTGCGGCTCTAAGGACGTCGAACTGGTGAGCGGCCGCGACCTTTATCTGGAAAAATTGGAAATAGAAACTGAAAGCTAAGGACTTTTCACCCAGCTGGTACGAATGATCTTTAATCTAATCCAGGCTATAAAACCTATCTGCAATATTTTCCCAGAACTGACCTGCCTAATGCGTCAATCTTCATCTCTTAGGGAAACACTGCTTATCCTTAAGATCTTCAGGCCCCCCGCTTCATTTTCATCCACAACATACTTGCCATAATATATTTTCTGGTATTCCCTTGATTTTCCAACCACTTTATATTTGACTAGGGCCCGATACCTTTTCGCCTTCTCTTCAACCCAGGTTTTCGTTTTATAGTTATAAGGAATTTTGACCACTAAATTGTCATCCTTATCAGGATTAAAGACAAGAGAATTATCCCCTTTATCAAGGAAAATAAAATCTACATACGGTATAGTTATCTTTTTTTGCGACACCCCATTTATCTTGATATTCTCCAGACGAAAAGCTATTTTACCTGTTTTCCATTCTATAACCGCAAGCCCAGAAATATATTTATTTTTTTCCTCACGGCGCCAATAATTAAGACCAACATAATCATCATTCAAAAACTTGCCTGAGCTGATGTTGCCACCAATATCACTTATGGTCCAAATGTCCTTCCTGTTATCATAATGTTTCAAAAATACACTTGCTCCAATACCCATCAAGAACAAATTATCCTCTCCGATCGGAAGAAAAACCTTAAGTCCAAACCCAGCTTCTCTAAGTTTCTCAGGAAGATTCAAAGGTCCATAAATAAACTTTTCTTTTCCGGAATCAAGATCATAGACGACTGCTGGGGTAGATAATGATCCCCATACTAAATCAACATAAGCAAATTCTTTTCCCCTAAGGTCAAACAATACCTGGCCTTTTACTGATTGCAGTCCCTGTGGCCATTTAATTCTCCAGTACTCCTTACCATCAAGGTCAAGCATCCGGATTGAATCATCTCCACTCTCATCCCCCTTAACCAGGAAAATTTTATTATCTTTCAGCAACTTAAACCTTTCTCCTGCTTCAGTTTTTACCTCCAGGATAACCCTTCCACTCTTTTTATCTAAAATTTGAACCAGGGTTCTTGGAAATATCTGTGGCTCATGTCCGTTCAACTCTATATCTGGCCAGAAACAAATTCCGATATATTTTTCGCCCATCTCAAGGTCTTTAAATTTCCAGCCGAAAGGAATCGGATGTTTTATTAATAGCTCTTCTGACAATGCTTTAGGAGAAAAAAATGTTACAGAAGCCATAATCAATATTAAGCCCATCAAAATTAAATATCTTTTCATTTAACCCCCTCCTTTAGCAATTGCTTCCAATTTTTTTAAAATCACACTCGCTAATTCCAATATAACTTAACTGTATTATTATTTATCATTAATTCGATATGAATATGATCACCTGTCGAATTTCCAGTTGAATCACATTTACCAATAGTTGTTAAGCCCATATTTACTTTATCTCCTACTTTAATATTTATATCTGGATCTTCCTGCGGGTCGTTTAGTAAATGGGCATAAAGCCAAATATAACCATTTCTGTCTTTTATTTTAATAAAATATCCATAAGAAGATGAATAACCAATTTCCATAACTTCCCCATCAGCAAGAGAATAAATTACCTCGCCTCTTATGCTTGGGGCAGATACTGGGACAGCTATATCAATACCGTTATGCATTTTCCACTCTCCATCGATATACCTCATTCCATAGCAGCTGGAAACAAGAAGGTCCAACCTGGACATTAGATTCCCATTGAAACAGTCTATTATCCCATCATTGTTGGCATCTTTATTGTTTATTATTATACCACCACCGCCACCGCTGCCAGGGTCATCTAAATCTCCGCCACCATTGCTGTTGCCGCCTCCACTGCTGCCACCATCTCCACCACCTTCATAGAGATACCCGAAATACGTAATGCAATCCCAATAATATTGGGTTGTAGAAAAGTTATTAGTACCATCACTACATTCAATCGTATAAGTCTTCAGGATACAAACCTCATAAGCATATGCCGCACCCTCAGAATTTCTGTAGGCCACAAGAGCAAAGAGAAAAAAGACAAGCCCGATTAATAGTAATTTTAATTTAACGGATCCCCTCATCCTAATGCCTCCTTGAATTAAGGATAAAAAAAACATCTTTGTCAAGAGGGCAAATTGCCTCATTTAAAAATCTACACTAAAATGATTCGATGCCTCATGAGAAAATCTACCCGACAATTAGCTTTCTTCTGGCTGTTGAAGGAAATAAATTCCAGGGTGAAATTAATAGGAATGATAGGTTCTGGCCTTAAGCGTTGAAACAACTTTGGCCCTCTGCTAAAATCTGACTATGAATAAAGCCCTCATCCTTGATTTTGGGTCGCAGTACACCCAGCTCATCGCCAGAAAAGTGCGCGAGCTGGGGGTCTATTCCGAGATACATCCATTCAACACTCCCTTGAGCAAAATAAAAGAGCTGAACCCTGGCGCCATCATTTTCTCCGGCGGGCCCAAGAGCGTTTACGAGCCAGATTCTCCTCATCCTTCCCCGGAAATTTTCCGCTTAGGAATCCCCATCCTCGGCATCTGCTACGGACTGCAGCTCATCGCTCACCATCTTGCTGGTCAAGTTCAGAAAGCTCCCGAAAGAGAATATGGATTTGCTTCGTTGCATATTCTTGACCGAAAGGGCTTGCTCCATGGCCTCAAAGAAAAAACGCAGGTTTGGATGAGCCATGGCGACCGCCTTGAAGTTATACCCGAAGGCTTTTTGGTCACGGGCAAAACAGCTAATTCTAAGGCGGCGGTAATCGAGAACCGCGAGCGCAAGATATATGGCGTTCAGTTCCACCCGGAAGTAGCTCACACGAAGGAAGGCAAAAAGGTCCTGGCTAATTTTATCTTCCGCTTGGCTGGTCTTAAAGCTGACTGGAACATGAGTTCTTTTATCCAGGACAAGGTTAAGGAAATAAGGCAGCTCGTCGGTAAGGAAAAGGTCATCTGCGGTCTGAGCGGCGGTATAGATTCCTTAGTGACTTCACTCATCATCCAGAAAGCCATAGGCCGTCAGCTTCACTGCATCTTTGTCAACAACGGCCTGCTGCGCAAGGGCGAGTACGAAACTCTGCTGGAGGAATTCCGCCAGAAGTTTTCACTCCAGGTTGTCGGCATTGACGCTGAAGAAAAATTTTTAGAAAAACTAAAAGGCGTGATCTCGCCCGAAAAGAAGCGCAAAATCATCGGCCAAGTGTTCATAGAAATTTTCGAAGAACAAGCCAAAAAACTGGGCGAGGTTAAATTCTTAGCCCAGGGCACTATCTACCCTGATGTGATAGAAAGTACTTCAGTCAAAGGACCTTCCCATACAATTAAATCTCACCATAACGTCGGCGGGTTGCCAGAAAAATTCAATTTCAAACTGATTGAGCCGCTGCGCGAGCTTTTTAAGGATGAGGTGCGCACTTTGGCTCTTGAGCTGGGAGTAACCCGCCAGTTCATTCAGCAGCATCCTTTCCCTGGTCCTGGGCTGGCGGTGAGAATCATCGGTGAAGTCAACCGAGAAAACCTGCGCTTGGTAAGAGAAGCAGACGCTATTGTCCTGGAAGAAGTCCGCCGGGCTAAGATTTACCAAAAATTATGGCAAGCTTTTGCCGTTCTGCTTCCCATCCGTTCAGTGGGGGTCATGGGTGATCAGCGAACTTACCAGCGGGTGGTAGCCATCCGCCTCGTGCAGAGCACCGACGGCATGACGGCTAACTGGTACCCAGCTTCCCAGCAGCTCCTGAATAAAATTTCCACCAGAATCGTCAACGA
>PNJE01000125.1 GCA_002877915.1 Candidatus Aminicenantota bacterium | reverse complement strand
CCACCAGCCTGAGGCCGAAGCCGAATGTGCCGCTTCTTTGGTGGTTAAATACCCGGAGTTGATTCTAAATCATATTAAAGATGAGCCTGAGCAATTGACCGTAATTACTCACCGGCTGCCCGATTTTGATG
The DNA here is from genome assembly GCA_002877915.1 of Candidatus Aminicenantota bacterium. Taxonomy (GTDB): domain Bacteria; phylum Acidobacteriota; class Aminicenantia; order Aminicenantales; family Saccharicenantaceae; genus Saccharicenans. Next base: position 1,020 of record PNJE01000125.1, on the reverse strand, counting down.
CCGTTAGCGCTATTTTCCTTGCCTTGAAGTTACTGGAAAAGAAAAAAGTGGATGCCGCCATGAAAAAAATCGCTGAATATGCCCGGATGGTTGATTCGGCTACCATTCCCAAAAATATTGACCTCAGTTCCACTCCTTATGCCATACTTCGGGCTCTTTTTGTCAGCTTCCAGTTGCCAGAAGAGGAAGCCAACCGGGAAAGAGTTAATGAGGGGCTTCGGCTGATGAAATTATTATACGAACAGGCTTCTCTTGGTCGGGATATTCTGGCCAACCGCCCGATTTTCCAGGGAATTGATCGTTACGAAAAAGCCATGCACCGGGTTGAGGATGATTATTTCAATTATCTCGAAGACCTGGAAAAATCCAGAAAAATAAGATTGGAATTGCCTCTGGCCCAGGAATCCGGGGTCAAAATTGTCGATGGGTTGATTGTTAATAACCCTAAAAGTTTCTTATTAAAAGAATGGGCCCGGCGCGATGTTTTTAATTCCCCTTCTGGTAAAGGATTTTCCTTTCTCCTCTCTAACTTTGGGGGCAAAAGATTCATTCTGGGCGTCGACCCGGAAGCGGGAGTCAAACTGAAAGGATTGGGCGCCAGACTGAATGAAAGAGAGCAGCAGAAAAGAGAAAATTTAGGAAAGCCAAGTCAGGAACGCTGGTATGAGGGAAACTGTCCCTTCTTTGATTATCGAATTATTGACTCCCCTCAGGATGGCACAATTCTAACTCTGGAAGAAGTGACGGAAACCATTTTTGAATTCAGCCGACAGCTCAAAAAACAGGCCTCTTGATTTGCAACCAAAGCTCAGAGAGGCAGTTGCTATTTTTGCCAGAAACCTCCCCTCTCAATTATCAAATTACCCAACTGACAAACTTCAAATTATTAATAATTGTTATCTGATTGAATCTCATATAAAAATTAAAAAGATGAGTTTTTATCTTTTTATCCAGCAAACCAATATCACCCTAAAAAGTCCCTCATTAAAACCAAGGAATTTTTTAAAGAAGCCCGGCCTG
>PNJE01000020.1 GCA_002877915.1 Candidatus Aminicenantota bacterium | reverse complement strand
CCGCCGTGCCCATTCCTGATGAGGTCGGCGGAGCGGTCATTGGAGTTTTTGTGGCTGTGAAGAAGGGTGCCGGAGCGTATGAAAACCGCATAAACCAGCATTGCCAGCAGAACCTTGAGCCATACAAAGCACCGCGACATATCTGGCTGATGGATTCTTTGCCAAAGACCCCTAACGGCAAGATCAACTATAAGAAATTGTTGACCTATCTGGAAGAAGGAAAGCCGTCACTCAAAGCAGTTAGTTAGTATATTTCCCAGGAGTTAGGATAACGGGCAAAAGATGGGAAGAAGGCGAGCCGAACAGAGTCGACTCATGGGAAAAAGGGCTAACAGAGGATTAAGAAAATAGTGAGGTACGTTGATGATAAAGAAAGAAAATATGAAAGAATTTTCATATAATCTTTTAAAATTAAATTGCTCGGAGGAAACTGACCGGCTGACCGCCTTTATTTCTGAGGCCGTAGCCCGCCACTTGCGGAAACAGGGAGCAGTTGTCGCCATATCAGGGGGCATCGACAGCGCTGTTACTGCTGCTCTCTGCGTAAGAGCTCTCGGTGCTGACAAAGTAATCGGACTGCTCATGCCGGAAAAAGATTCTCATCCCGATACGCTCAAGCTCAGCCAGATGGTAGGAGACGGGTTAGGCATCAAGACCATCCACCGGGAAATAACGCCCATCCTCACAGGGCTTGGCTTTTATCAGGAAATTACCACCTGCCTTCAGGAGTTGATTCCTGAATATGCCGACGGCTGGAAATGGAAAATTTCCGCCTCGGATATTTCTGAGAACCGCATTTTTACTTTTTTCTGGCTGGTGGTGCAAACCCCGCAAGGTGAAATAATCAAAAAGAGAATACCGGCTGACAGGCTATTGAGAATAATAGCCCTGAGTAATTTTAAGCAGAGAACCCGAAAGATGCTTGAATATCATTATGCCGACCGCTTCAATTACGCCGTGGCCGGGACTTCCAACCTGCTGGAAACAGACCAGGGCTTCTTCGTCAAGCTTGGAGATGGAGCCGGGGATTTCAAGCCCATAGCTCACTTATACAAAAGCCAGATTTACCAGCTCGGGGAGTATCTGGGCTTGCCAGCGGCCATAACCAAACGCCTGCCGACTGCCGACATTCACCCGCTTGCTCAAGGGCAGGATGAATTTTTCTATGGGTTGCCTTATCAGCAGCTTGACGCCTGCCTTTTTGGCGAGAAAAATGGTATCTCGCCCGGATCAGTAGCTCGGGGTATCGGCCTTGACCCCGACTGGGTCAGCCTGATTTACAAGCAACTGGCCCACCGCCGGGTGGCCCGCCGCTGAAAAATAGAATAGAAAGAATTCCAAATATTTTGCCCGTTCTAATTAGTGATTATTTTTCTTCCCAGTTTTTATTTTCATCAGTTAGGGTTCTTGATTTATGTCCTGCTTTTTTACTTTCTCATCTTCTTGGCCGATTTTTTCCAGCCATTCGACCCGCCAGAAATAAAAACAACCACAGTCGCACCGGCCAAAGGTAGCTGTTCCTTCGCAAATTAATCGTTCAAGAAGGACCAGGCCACTTACCGATTTAACCTGGTAGTCGCTTTCATCTATGAACCTCTGTACAGGTTTGAAAACCCTTTGCTTAGTATTACAATATTTCTCCATTTCTTTCATAAAGGCGCAGCCCTTTAGACTTCCCCAAGCGTCCAGGGTTTGCCCTATCTCTTCTTTTGATTTTATCCTGACCAGGTCTCCAGGTTTCAGACCAATAGGCTCGGGACTGGTTGTTTTTTTGGTTGAAGTTTCCAACGACAATTTCTTTTTTCTATTTTTCAGTCTTAGGTAACCGATTATTTTTTTTTTAGCTTCCGCCAACGATTGAGCCCGAGAGATCTTTTCAATTTCAATTTAATCCTGAAAATAAGTTTTTGCTTTTCTTTTATAGTGCTATGCTCTATATCTGGCAAGCCAGTTAGCTGGCATTTAGGGGCTTTGTTTTCTCCGATCAAATCTTCTTCACCTTTCTTTTTCTTCATCGGTGATTTAATCCCATAATTTAATTTAATAATAATTCAGTTTATTGGCTGAAATCAAATTAGAGCTTTAAGAATCTTTAATAAAATCCAACTCCAGTTTTAAGCCCCGATTATCGGGCCTCCATTGATGTGACTTAATTTGATATGTTAAACTTATTTTTCCAAAAATCCAAAATAAGCGAGCCAGAAGATGAAAGAAAAAAGAGAAATTCCTGAGGCCATAATCCACCCGAATACTTTTGTTGACGACCGGGCCATCATTATCGGGCGGGTCATACTAAAAAAAGGAGCCAGCCTCTGGCCCAATGCCGTTCTCCGGGCTGACATTGCCGATATCGTCATCGGCGAGTTCTCCAATATCCAGGATAGTTGCGTCGTCCACGTTGATTATGATACCCCGACCATCATTGGTGACTATGTCACGGTCGGCCACGGGGCAATTCTTCACGGCTGCAAAATTGGCAACAACACCCTGATTGGCATGGGAGCGATTATCCTCGACCGAGCAATTATCCCTGATAATTCTTTAGTGGCGGCTGGTTCTCTTGTTCCTCCAGGTAAGACCTTCCCTTCAGGCACCCTGATTCTCGGCAACCCGGCCAAAGTTGCCCGCACCCTGACTCCCGAGGAAATCCAGCACCTGCACGAACACGCTGTTGATTATTACGAGCTCTGGAAAAAAGTCTATAAGAGGTGAGGTGGATGCTGCTCTTAGATCCTGCCTTTCTGAAAATCTTATTTATTTATATTATTTATAGCCCAATAAATTAATTTCTCTGTTAAAAGCTTCAAGATAATTTCATCTCCATTGCTCTGAAATTTCATCCTTTCCGATATATTATTTGCTGATTTATCGCCCGCAAAAATATTTTTGGGCAAATAGCTCTGATTAAATTTAAACAGGCTAACCTCAGGCAAAAATTAAATTTATTCTTGACAATAGATTAACAAATTGTTAATTATAAGGCAGAAAACATGGAGGGGAGAACTCCGATGAACGAGCTGTTTTCTGCCCGCCTCAAGAAGCTCCGGGAAGAAATGGGGCTGACTCAGGAAGACTTAGGGGCAGCGGTTGGCCTTTCTTCTGAATATATATCCCTGCTGGAGGCTGGGAAAAGAACTCCATCAATAATAGCTCTCAATCGTATTTCAAAATTCTTTCAGAAAAACGTCAGCTATTTTCTTGAGACCAGGGAAAATCCATTTGATATCCTCAAGCGGGACGAAAGGATAGAACCCGAGACCAGAGAGTTTTTGAATAACTTCAAAAAATTAAGCGAAGAATACCTCAAACTGGAGAGAATTACCGGCCGAATTGCTCAATTGGCACCTCTGTATCAGGCTAACCTCTCACCCCAGAATATGGCTGAAGAAGAGAGAAGAAGGCTTGGTTTAGGAAATGAGCCGATAAAAGATATTTTCAGCCTCGTCGAAGTCAATGGCTGCCGGTTAATCCGGATGAAACTCCCGGAAACTTCCAGGGTTGCTGGTCTGTTTGTCTATTTAGAAGAAAAGAATGCTGCCCTGGCTCTAATTAATTCCAGTCTTTCCTTAGAAAGGCAAGTTGTGGCGGCGGCTCATCTTTACTGCCATTATCTTAAAGACCGCTTAGAATCACCCATAGTGGACAATCTTGATGTTCTGGTGGATGAATATGTGACCCTTTACTCGCCGCGGGAACAGTTTGCCCAGGTTTTTGCCTCACGGTTCTTAATTCCACCTTCCAAAATTCGGGAAATGGTCGAGAGAGAAATTAAGACCAGAAGATTGAGCTACCCGGACGTCGTTTTTCTAAAAAGATACTTCGGGGTAAGTATTCCCGCTATGTTAAGAACATTGCGAACGATGAATTACCTCAGCCGCTCTCAATTTGAAAATTACTTCAAGCTGGACCACGAGGCCGAAGAACGGGCAATTTTTAGCGCGATTCAGGTAGCCGAGGAACAGAAAGTTCCAGCTGAGGCTAAAATTATTATGCCCGAGAGATTTTACCTGCTCAAGAAGGAAGCCGAGATTCTGAAAGAAATTGAAAAGGAAGAAGAGCCAAAAGAAAAAAACCAGGCTCGAGAATCCACTCCTGAGCTTAAAGAAAATCATGAGGGCGAAACCGAAGAGAGCTGATCAGCACTCAATCTGTCTTTCTTTTTACCTGGAAAGAGATTAAAACCGACCGGCGGCTGAAGGGAAAGTTTCGTTTACCTGAAAATATACTTAAAAAGACGATGGAAGAAAGAAGAAATTTAAAAAAAATTAATATTCATAATAGCTCGCACTGATTTCATTTATATTTCAGGGGAGCTGAGAAAAATGGAGTAAGGCTTATAGATGCCCGCTTACTCGGGTGGGTAAGTTAAATATTAACGGGGGTTAGCATGATTTATTCTCATTCCAAGTTAGGAACCTATGAAACCTGTCCTTGGAAATTCAAATTGACCTATCTTGATGGCCTAAAGGTAGAAGAAGAAGGTATTGAAGCTTTCCTGGGAAACAGGTTCCATGAAGCCATGGAAAAGCTTTATAAGGAACTTAAGTTCCGGATGATGACCCTTGAGGAAATAAAGGCTTATTATGAGGAACAATGGAAGAAAAATTTCCACGAGAAAGTGGTCATCGTTGCGCCGGAAAGAACAGCCGCTGATTATTTCCGGCTCGGGCTGAAATTTATCGAAGATTATTACCGACATTATTATCCTTTTAATCAGAATCGCGTCCTGGGGTTGGAGCAAAAAATAGAAGTCGACCTGGATGGAAGCGGCCGTTATATTCTCCAGGGTTATGTTGACCGAATTGATCTGACCCCAGAAGGAGTTATTGAAATCCATGATTACAAGACAGGTAGCGCTCTACCCGAACAAGCCCAGGCGGATGCTGACCGCCAGCTGGCTCTTTATCAATTAGGAGTTAAGCAGAAATGGCCCTGGGCCGAAAAATTCCGCCTGGTGTGGCATTATGTAGCTTTTGACCTGGAGATTTCTTCCACCCGAACGCCGGAAAAGCTGGAAGAATTGAAGCATCAAATTATCGAGCTTATTGAAAAAATAGAAGCCGACAAAGAATTTCCGCCGAAGGAAAGTGTCCTCTGCAACTGGTGCCCCTTCTGGGATTATTGCCCGCTAAAAAAGCATGAAGCTTCCCTGGAAAAGTTGCCAGCCAATGAATATTTGAAGGAAGAAGGGGTAGTCCTGGTAAATAAGTATATTGAGTACCTCAACCAGAAAAAAGAAGCCGAAGCCGAGCTGGAAAAATTAAAAGAAGCCATTATTAATTATGCTGATGAGCACCAGCTGGAAAGGGTTATGGGCAGCGATTTTCATCTGACTCTCAAAAAGCAGGAGAAATTATTTCTGCCGCTGTCAGAAGAAGAATCAAGAAAAGTTCTCGAGAATTTAATTAAAAAAGCCGGACTCTGGGAGAAGATGTCCACCCTCGACCGATTCGCCGTCGAAAGGGCGGTTCGCTCTGGTCAACTGGAACCGGGCTTACTGGAAGAATTATTAAAGTTATTGAGAAAGAAAACGGTGATCTCTCTTTATCCTGAGAAAAACGCCAAGGAAGAAGACTGAGCCAATTTTAAAAAACTTTTTTACTGCTTTTTTTCTGAATAATTCAAGGCTAACAAGCTTCTAATAAATTGAATAAATGAATCGGCGATAAAGAATTTAGGCAAAAGCCAGGCTGAATCTTTAAGATACAAAAACCAGGGGAAGCAAATCGGCAGGTTTTTCCAGGAGAACCTGGGCGCCACTCTCGATAAGTTCCTTTGCATCTCTGAATCCCCATAGAGCACCGGCAGCAAAACAACCGGCGGAAGTTGCCGTTTCCATGTCGACGGATGTATCACCGACATAGACAACTTCAGCCGGGCTGAGATTCAATTCTTTCAAAACAAGCTGGGCCGGCTGGGGATCAGGTTTTACCGGAATACCAGGACAAGCCCCTCTAATCACGTCGAACTCAACAGGCAGGAGTTCCTTAGTCATAATTTCAGTAAATTCATGTGACTTGTTGGAAAGAACAGCGATTTTCATTTTAGCTTGCTTTAATCTGGACAAAACTTCCGGAATCCCCGGATAGGGCATGGAATTCTGGCGCCAGATTCTGGCATATTCCAGGCGATAGTCCTGAATTAGCCTTTTGATTGCTTTTTCGTCAGAAGCGATTTCCGGAACAGCCCTTTTGACCAGAACTTCCATTCCATCTCCCACCATTTTCTTGCATTCTTCAATTGAATATTGGCGAAATCCATTTCTGGCCAGAACAACATTTAGGGCAACCGTAATATCAAAAATAGTGTCAAGCAGAGTGCCATCGAGGTCAAAAATTACGCCTTTAAATTTCATGAGCAGTAATTTTAGCGGCCATTTATCACTTCGTCAATGTTTATAAAAGACTGCCTAATATTTTCTTGATTATTGAATTTTCCGCGACGAAGAGCTCTCTACTATTCTTAAATCCAGAATTCGGTCGAGGCGGAAGCAGCGTTCTTCTTTTCTCATGAAACAATAAGCTATCAGGGCCTCAAAAACTCGCCCATGAAATTCTTTTGCTCCCACAGAAATAGGCTGCACCAGCCGCCAGCTCTTAGTATCATCTGGCTTCAAATAGGTTATCTCCAGCAGGTTATCCTCTTTTATCGCCCTCTCGATTCTTTGTTTTTTTACTTCCAGGGGTATTTTTTCTTCAGCCTTTTTATATTGAAACTGCGTCAAGAAGCGGACCACCCGATAGTCCATCAGGATATGGCTTTTTTTAATTGGCCTTTTGAGAACTAAGCCGTCGAAGTTTGTCCCGCGGCTTAAAGCCACATAGACCTGGCCATGGGCAAATGTTCCTCGCCCGATATCAACAATCAGCCGGTCAAAAGTCTTGCCTTGGCTTTTATGGATGGTTACTGCCCATGACAGGCGGAGCGGGTATTGAGTGAAAGTCCCCACCACCTTGCTCTGGATTTTGTTTTTCTTGGGGTTAAACTCAAAATGGAAAAGTTCCCACTGATGTGGCTCTACCCCCACCAGGCAATCATTCTGCAGCCTGACCATAATGATGTCAGCTTTTTCTGGCACCTGGTAAATTTCTTCCACCCGGCCTATAGAACCATTAACCCATCGGCCATAAGGATCATTGTTAAGTAGCATAACCTGAGCTCCTTCCTTCAAGCTCAAAAGCTCAGCTGTCGGCAGGCTACCGCGGTCAAAGTCGCCTTCAACCAGGCCCTCATAACGGTGAACTTTTCCCTTGAGCTTATTCAAGTGTTCTTCATTGATTTTATCGGCCGCTTCATTGGTGCTGGTCAGAGTAACATAAAAGACATCTTTTTCTGGAACAAAATCAGGCTGACAGCGAGCATTTAGCTGGGCTAATTGTTCTTCCGTTACTGAGCGGTTCCTGATAGCATTCAGCAACTCCAGAAAAGAAGTGTCCTTCTGGCGAAAAACTTTTTCCAGCTCTATGAAATCCAGATTGAAATTTTCATCCTTAAAAACCCGGGCGGAAAAGAAATAAGGCGAATCATAATGCCGGGAAAAAACCTGGCTTTCGCTTTTGAGGGCTACAGGGGGAAGCTGGTAAAGGTCACCGATAAAAATCATCTGCCGGCCGCCAAAAGGGACGTCCGGGTAATCACTGTTCAATCTTAAAACTTTATCCACGCAATCAAGGAGATCAGCTCGCACCATAGAAATTTCGTCGACGATAATTGCCTCTAAGGATTTAATTAGCTTTTGTTTCAGCGGATGAAGCTTTTTAACTTTATCCAGGGTAATATCCGGCCGGAAGCCGAAAAAAGAATGAATGGTTTGCCCTTGGACATTCAGGGCGGCCACGCCAGTCGGAGCCAGCACCACTACCTTTTTCTTGGTATGGCTTCGGAAGTAATCAAGAAGGGTGCTTTTTCCAGTGCCGGCTCTCCCGGTGATAAAAACAGAATTTTGAGTATTTTCCAGCAGATCCAATGCTTTTCGAAATTCTGGAGTTATTTCTAAAGAAATTTTAACTTCTGCCGATTTCGATGATTGATTTTTGCTGCCTTTTTTCATGTTTTATATTTTTATCATAGAAAAGTTATAATTCCAAAACTGGGCCAGAAAAACTTCTTAAATATAGACTTTAAATTTTGCCGATAATCTCAAATTTGTTTTTGTCTACCCTTTCCATTATACTTAAAAAAGCCAATAGTTTTGAATGTTTAAGAAGGAGATTTTTATGGAAATAAAGCTGAGCGAAAAGCAATATGAAAAGCTTTTGGACCTGGTCTACCTGGGTAACTGGATGATTAATGCCTACCGAACAGAAGATCACTTGGATGAGTATGCCCAGGTTGTTTCTCAGATCTTCCAACAGGCGGCCGAAGCCGGAATGGAGGGGAAAGCGGTCAAGGATGAAATAGAAAATATCTACTTGCCTTCCTATGATTTCGAGGAAAGCCTGGTTGATTACATTGCCGAGTACGATAGCTTTTGCTTCTGGGAGGAATTGATTAATCGCCTGGCAGAAAGAGATGCGATTAAAGAATTCGGGACAACTCCCATCGATGAAATTGACCTGGAAGAATTTCTGGAAAAAAAGAATAAATATCTAAAAAAATACGAGCAGGAAGTTGAGGAAAATGGAATTAAATATTTAGAGCTGGTTAAAGCTTCCTGAACATTTTTGGCCCTTCAATCTTCAATCTTTCTGAACAGCATCCTTAACGCAGCGGAAACCAACCGTAGCGCTGCGGTCGAGCCCCGGGGCTATAAGCAGTAACATCTGCTGGCGGCTGACAGGCAGAGGGCCACTCTTGGGATACCAGATACTGTTCTGGGGGCAGTAATAGCTTCCACCCTTCAAAATCACAAAGCTATAAGCTCCATTGTCGTAGACATCTCCGGTTAATTGCCAGACATTTCCGACCAGGTCTTCCACTCCGAATGGACTTGCTCCGGTTGGATGGGCGCTGACGGCCTCAGTCAGGCTATGGTTATTATTGCACTTAGATGGATCAAAATTGTTTCCCCAGGGATAAAGCCGGCCATCATTTCCCTGGGCGGCATATTGCCACTCGGCTTCAGTTGGCAAGCGCTTTCCGGCCCAGCGGGCATAAGCTTCGGCATCACTCAAACTGACCCAGACTACCGGGTGGTCTTCCAATCCGGCTGGCGGGCGGCCGTTTAGCCAGTGTTTAAGAAAATTAGTCCGATCTTTTGGTTGATATCCTGATTTTTTAAGAAATTCAGCAAATTGGGCATTGGTTACCGGGTAACGATCAATAAAAAACCTCTTCATTTTTAATTTTATCGGTTTATTCCTTTCTGGATAAGGAATAATTGGATTGGGGTCAGCCGGATCAGAAGAGGTGGAGAAAATATATTCACCAGCCGGGATCTCAACCATTCCCTCTGGAGCTTTAGCCGCCAGTTCTGTATAACTTGCCTGACTGACGAGCCGGGGTAAGCCGGGCGGAAGAGGAATGACTCTTTCATCCAGGATTTGATTGTCGGCCGAAAAAAGCTGAATGACGATTTTATCACCCCGGGCGCCGAATTTTTCGTAGAGGGAAAATTCACTATCAGCTGCTGGAAGATTTATTGATTCGGCTTCATAAGTGGGGTTACCGGCGATCAAAACTAAGCGACCATCTTTTGGTTTTTGGGTTAACTTGATGGTTATTTTATCGCCGGCCCGAACAGCCTGAATAATTTCTGGGAAAATGGCTAAGCATTCAATCTGTCCTTCCAGCCGGGTATTAACGTAAGACTGATTAAAGGCCTCAATTTCCACGGGTAAAAAAGAATTAGATTTAATTTTTTCGGGCGTTATTTCTTCATGGCGCCACAGGCTGATATAATGCCAGCCGGGCCTTTCGACTACCGGAATGAGAGGGCCGGAATAGCCTTCGGGTTTCAGGCTGAAGACAGTAAAAATAATTTTGTTTTCCCCTGGCCAGCAATTGGCCCAAATTCCGTTCATCAGGGTCGGATATAAAGGAATCCAATCCGGGCTGGCAAAAACGGAGTGGTTTTCTCTCAGGATTTTCAGGGTTTTCCCTAAATATCTCAAATCTTCTTCTAAGGAATCAGGCCGCCCGGGCCTCATAGTGTTTATTTCGGTGCCATAACCATTAAAAAAAGCTACCGAGGCTTCTCTCCTAAATCTTCCCTCTCCAGGCTGAATAACCCGAAATATGGCTAATTCCGGTTTTATAAATTTGTTCAGGTTCAAAAGGGGTGGGAGATAAAGGGCGTCGTGAACCCGACCGACTACGACTCCCGGCATATCCTTGGGGATGGCCATTCCTTCTGGATACATAATAATCCCAGGCTTAACCCGGTCGGCGAGCGCTTGAAATTCTGGGGTCGATCGACCCCAGGTATCGAGAACCACTCCGTCAGCTTGAAGCTCTCTTAAAAGGCCTTCCAGAGCCTGAATCCGGCCTTCAGACCTTGTGCCCTCATCCCAGGGATTATAGGATATAAAATATTTCTTGCCCTGCTGATGGACAAAATCCACCTGTCGCTTTAGTTCACCCAGACCGCCGGGCAAATCTCGATAAAGGTCAAATTGATTGCGTTCATCCAGCCCGAGGCGAGGCCAGGTCGGCCAGAGAGTAAAAATATCTATTCCTCCAACCAGCTTATCCCAGCGGAAAAGGCTTTGATAAAAAGTATATTTTTGCTGACTCCAATCATAATAATCGTGGTCCCAGGCAAAAGCTAACCACATAAGATAAGCTTTTCTTACCCAGTGGAGGTCTTCCCGCGCATAAAGGGCATTGTCAAATTTTTCGAGCTCATATAAATAACGCTTCTGAAACATCATTCTCAGTCCGGCGAAATAAGATGGCTCCTGGACTAATTGGTCCAGGGGTGGCTTTTTTTTTTTGGAGGTAATTTTGATTGATGG
>PNJE01000124.1 GCA_002877915.1 Candidatus Aminicenantota bacterium | reverse complement strand
GTCGCCATTCTGGCGGCGGCTTTTCTGACGTTCGGGGACTTCTTCAGCAAATTTTTCGGCATAAAATTTGGCCGGCGCAAAATTTTTAATAAGTCCTTAGAAGGAAGCTTAGCCCACTTTACTGCCTGCTTAGAGGCCGCCTATCTCCTGAGTCATTATCTCGGGACGCCCTTTCAGGTATATTTAGCCGGCGCCGCCGCCGCCACCGTCTTTGAGCTTCTGCCCCTCGGAGTGGATGATAATTTCAGTGTTTCTCTGCTGAGTGCTTCTGTCATGACTCTTTTTCGCATTTTCTAAAAATATTTGTATCGACCTAATTCAGGGGCCGCTATAAAAATCAAAATAAAAGCTGGCTGAAATTCGAATTCAAAAGATGAAATTATTTGAATATCTTGCTAAATATAAAATAAAGGGTAAGAATATCAGAATAGATAATTCCAACTATGATCATAAGAAGGTTGATAAAGTTAAAAAATTTAAACCCTTTTTTAAAATGAAATAAGGAGTAATTAAATGAAGCTCTTTTACCAAACTACCTCCGTTAGAATAACTCCGAGAGGAAATGATTATAATTTGTTTAAAATCCTGATTATTTTAATGATAATCCCAATTTTATTGGTCTCGAGTTCGGGAAAAGTTCTTTCTTCGACTCAGGAGGCGGAGATAAAAAATCAAGGACCTAACATCAGCGGCTTCCCTCTTCAAATCTCTTCCTGGGATCCTGATTCTGGGGTTGGCAATCACCGAGCAGTTGTTAGAGTAAGCCAAAAAGCCGATGCCGTTTGTGTCCGGATTCCCTGGAGAAGATCCGATCCAGAGCCAGATAAAAAGAAAGTTTTGGTAATTGAAGCTTCCACCGGACAGGAAATTAGAAATGTTTTACCCATTGAGGTTAACAACGAATATGGCGACTTTATCTTCCAGGCCCTCGAGGCCCCGAGCGATTATTATTTTTATTATTTTCCTTATAAAATGGAAGGGCGCAATTATCCAAAAGTGACCTATCTTCCGGCTGAGTACGAGGCCGATCCTGGCTGGCAGCTAAGAAATGGCTTAAGACAAGACTTGCTGGCCAGGTTTAATCCTTCTGTCTTTCCACAGGCTCAGGTGGTGAGGTTTGAAACCGTAGGTGAATTCAGCCTCTTCTACCCAATGGAAATTATCGCCACTCAAGATGAAGCTAAAAAAATTATCGATAACTTCAAGGACGAACCCTATCTGATATTTCCCGAAGACCGCCAGCACCCGGTGAGAATGTTTGATTTTATCCCGGCTCGTTGGGCGGAGGTTGGTCCTCGAGACTTCTTTGAAGGCCAGGCCCTCAGAGGAGAATATTATGTCTTCCAACTCGGTCTTTTTGCTTTTAAAGATAAGATTGAAAAAGTCCAGGTTCATTTCTCTGACCTGGTAAATCATGACGCCGGTTATACTATTAAATCAACCGAAGCCACCTGTTTTAATACCGGAGGCATCGGCTGGGACAGCCAGCCCTTCCAGAAAGAGCTGAATGTTTCCAAAGGTAAAATCCTGCCTCTGTGGTGCGGTTGGGAAATTCCAGCTGAGGCCCAGCCAGGAAAGTATGAAGGCTATGTGGAAATATCGGCTGAAAATGCACCGGCTAAGAGAATAAACCTTAAAATTCAGGTCGCCAGCGATGTCCTGCCTGAATCTGGGGACTCAGAATTATGGCGGCTATCCCGCCTGCGCTGGCTTAATTCCCTGATAGCGGTAGATGATACGGTAACTCACCCGTTTACTCCTCTCGAATTAAAAGGGAGAACCATCAGCTGCCTTGGTCGGAGGTTAAGTTTATCTAAATCTGGTCTGCCAGAAAACATCCAGAGTTTTTTTACTCCCGAGGTTACCAATATTGGCCGGCAACCAATCAACCTTCTTATGTCTCCCTTTGAATTCGTATTTAGAAACTACACCGGGCTCAAGCAGGAAATAAAAAATAAATCATTCTCTTTTACCAAAATATCCCCGGGAACAGTCTGCTGGCAGGCGGAAAATGAAATTCCGTCTCTTCACTTAGCTTTAGAAATAACCGGACGGATGGAATTTGATGGCTTTGTCGAATTCAAGGTAGCAGTTAAAGCTAAAGAGGATACTGAAGTTGACGATATCAGGTTGGTGATTCCTTTCCGGGAGGAAGCTGCTAACTACATGATGGGGCTTGGTTTTAAAGGTGGAAAGAGACCAGTTAGTTTTTCCTGGACCTGGGATAGAGAAAAGAATCAGGATGCTCTCTGGCTGGGTGAGGTAAATGCTGGTCTGCAGGTCCAGCTTCGAGCGGAAAATTATTCGCGGCCACTCAATACCAATTTTTATCATCTTAAACCGCTTAACCTTCCGCCCTCCTGGTGGAATGAGGGAAAAGGCTGGGTTTCAGTCAAAGAAGAGCAGCCAAAAAATGAAAAGGGAAAAAAGGTAATTTTTACCGCCGCCAGCGGCCAAAGGAAAATTAGGAAAGACGAAACTTTGCATTTTGATTTTAACCTATTGCTGACTCCCTTTAAACCAATTAACCCAGGAAAACATTTTTCTGAACGTTATTACCATGGTTACCGGCCAGTAGAAGAAATAGCAGCAACTGGAGCTAATGTCATCAATATTCACCATGCTACTGAAATAAACCCTTACCTTAACTATCCTTTCTTAAGACCGGAAAAAATGAAAGCTTATATAGATGAAGCCCACAGCCGGGGGATAAAAGTAAAGATTTATTACACTATAAGGGAATTAAGCAATCGGGCAGCCGAGCTTTTTGTTCTCAAGAGCTTGGGTAATGAAATTTTCACTGATGGTCCAGGCGGCGGTTATTCCTGGCTACAGGAACATCTCCGGTCGAACTATATCCCTGGCTGGTTTGTACCCGAGCTTAAGGATGCCACGGTCATAAATAGCGGCATGTCCCGCTGGCACAATTATTATCTTGAAGGCCTGGCCTGGCTCTGCCGCCATGTCGGGATTGATGGCCTTTATATTGACGACCTGGCTTTCGATCGGGTAACTATGAAAAGGGTAAGAAAAATCCTAAATAAATATCGACCCGGCTCTCTTATCGATCTTCATTCGGCTAATCAATATAACCCCCGAGATGGCTTTGCTTCCAGCGCTAATCTCTACCTGGAGCATTTTCCGTTCATTGACCGACTGTGGTTTGGAGAATATTTCGATTACGATAGCCCGCCTGATTACTGGTTGGTAGAAATGTCCGGAATTCCTTTTGGCCTGATGGGTGAGATGCTGGAAAAGGGCGGGAATCCCTGGCGCGGGATGATTTTTGGTATGACCACTCGCCTCCCATGGTCTGGAGACCCAAGGCCGCTCTGGAAGGTCTGGGATGAATTTGGCCTGACTGAAGCCCAAATGATAGGCTTCTGGTCGCCCTCCTGCCCGGTGAAAACTGGAACAGACAATATCCTAACTACCGTTTATCTTCGAAAGGGCATAGCCTTGGTAGCCGTCGCCAGTTGGGCTAAAAAGCTTGAAAATTGCCGGCTAATTATAGATTGGAAAAAGCTGGGGCTTGACCCCAAAAAGGCCATCCTCGAAGCTCCAGAAATTGAAAAATTTCAGCCAGCCCGGCGATTTAAGCCAGACGATTTTATTCCTGTAGAACCTGGAAAAGGCTGGCTTTTAATTATCAAGTCAGAAGAAAAATCAGGAAACTAAAAAACTGAAAAAGCCCATCTATTAGAAAGCCTTCCAACTCTTCTGGGGAGATTATTTTTTTGATGGACGAGCGGCTAGCTAAAAAAAATTTCTTGCCAGCGAGGCTCGAGCTTTAAACTTAATTTTTTTTCTTTCTGGTTAAGCCTAAAATTAGATTAAACAAGTTAATCGCAGCTAATCCCCTGTTGACTGAGTCTGCCTCATATTACCTTCTTGGTAATTGGACCTAACCGGCAATATATTTTTTTGCTTCAATCTATTTATTTATGTTTTTAACCAACTTTATTTTTGATTTCCTTCAAACATGGGAGGAAACTTTTACTTGACATAAAAAACAATAAGAAAAATAATCTATTATTGATGCATTACATAAGATATTTCAAGGAGGGAAAAATGCTAAAGAAAACACCTAATATCCTGTTAATATTGCTCGTAGCTATCCTGGCGTTTGGCTTAATGGCTGCGCCGAAAGCCCCGGTAAAAACACCTCCTAAAAAAATAGAAAACACCGACCCAGCTCTGAGGCTTAAATGGTATGAACAACATCAAATGATGAAAGCTTCGACTCCTTATAAAGATTTGAAATGGCGATTCATTGGGGGCTGGCTGGATAGCATTGGTGGCCGCTGCGTAGATGTAGAAGTGCCTAAGGGAAGTCTTTACACGATTTACATTGCTTCAGCCAGCGGTGGCCTATGGAAAACTGAAAATGCGGGAACTACCTGGGAACCTTTGACCGATGACTTTCCCACCTTATCAATTGGCGACATTGCTATTTCTGAATCTAACCCCAACATTATTTACGTTGGGACAGGTGAAGCTAATATTTTCCGGGCCTCAATTGCTGGTACCGGCATTTATAAATCAACTGATAGCGGAAAAACCTGGCAACATTGCGGATTGACTGATACCAATACTATCGCCAGGATCAGGATTCATCCAACCAACCCGGATATAGTTTACGTAGCTGCTTCTGGCCATGAGTGGACCTATAACCCTGAGCGCGGCGTTTTCAAAACCACTGATGGTGGAAAAACTTGGCAGAAAGTTCTCTATATCAATGAAAAAACTGGTTGTATAGACCTGGTTATGGATCCCAAGAACCCTGACGTTCTCATCGCTTCAATGTGGAATAGAATCAGACAGCGCTGGAGTGATCCAGTACCTGAGGACGGTGATCATCTCTACAAGACAACCGATGGAGGTAAAACCTGGAAACCCCTGATTAACGGACTTCCAGATACCAAATACACCGGAAGAATTGGCTTGGACCTCTGTGCCAGCAAACCAAACGTGGTTTATGCCTATGTTGATAACCATACTCCCACGCGCCAGCCCTCGCCCGGAGAGCGCGATTCCTATGGCCGGTTACGTACTTATCCTGATATCGTCGGGGCTGAAGTCTACCGTTCAGACGACCAGGGAGAAACATGGGTAAAGGTCAATCCTTCGGACAAACTATTCGAGCGCTTTGGAGGAACTTATGGCTGGGTTTTTGGCCAGATCAGAGTTGATCCTAACGATGAAAATACAATTTACCTGATGGGTTTAGGACTTTATAAATCAACCGACGGCGGGAAAACCTGGAAAGAGCTCACCTTTGAAAACCTTCATGGCGACCATCATGGGCTGTGGATCTGTCCCACCAACTCAAATTACTTAATAAATGTCAATGATGGGGGAGCCAATGTTTCTTATGATGGAGGAAAGACCTGGCGCGATTTTCATCGAGGCATTCCGGTTACTCAATTTTATAACGTGGCCTTTGATATGCAGAAGCCTTTTACCGTCTATGGCTCAGTTCAGGACTCCGGCACCCACCGCGGAATTGGAGTGGCCCCTCAAACCACTTCTCAAGAAACCAGGCGCTTCCGCCGGACACAGAGGGTAGTCTGGGAAATTGCTCCTGGAGGAGAAGGAACGATTATTGCGGTTGATCCTTCCGATCCAAACACTATGTATTCTTCCAGCTATTACGGGCGCCTGATGCGCTCAGAATATAAAAACGGGCACTGGGAAAGCAAAGAAATTTATCCTCGGCCAGCAGAAGGTGAACCCGAGTACCGGGGCCAGTGGCTGGCACCCACGATTATATCTCCGCATAATCCTTATATCATTTATCATGGTTTCCAATATGTCTTCCGGTCAACTGATAGAGGTGAAAGCTGGGAACGAATCAGTCCAGATTTAACCGCTTATGACCCTCAGAAACAGGGTAAGCTCCCCTATGCCATACCTTTTTCTACTCTGACCGCTATTGCTGAATCACCTTTGAAATTCGGATTAATCTATGCCGGCAGCGATGATGGTCGGGTCCATGTTACTAAGGATGGTGGAGGAAGCTGGACCGATATAACCGCCGGGCTTCCTTATTTCAAGCATGTCGGGAGCATTGTTGCTTCTAAATATGATCCTGCGACTGTTTATCTTACGCTGATTGGTCGGGAGGATGATGATTTTTCTGCCTATGTTTTTAAATCAAAAGATTTTGGCCGGACGTGGGTCAACCTCAACTCTAACCTTCCTGGGGGGCCAACCAATGTTATCCGGGAGGACCCCAGAAAAAAAGGTGTTCTTTATGTCGGGACTGATTCCGGTATCTACGTTAGTACTGATGATGGGCAAAGCTGGAATTATTTAGGAAGCGGTTTGCCGAATGTCCCGGTCTGGGATATCCAGATACATCCACGGGATAATATGATGGTAATAGCCACTTACGGCCGGGGAATGTGGGTCCTTGATGATCTATCCCCCGTTCAAAAATGACTTAAAATAAATAATGTGGCTGGGACCCAGAACAGTTAGCTAACTTTCGCTCGAGGATTATAAGAGGATAACAAGAGGATAATAAATAAAATAATAAAAAGAACCTTAAATAGAAAGATAATTTTTCAGCGAAGATATTTTTCATAGAAATAGCAGCATGATAATAAAATATATTATTAGATTATTAAGGCAAAAAATAATCGGGTTTAAAAATATTGGAGGAAATTATGATGTTTAACAAAAAAAATTTAATTCCGGTGCCTGTCCTTTTAAGCTTATTGATTTTTATCTTGATATTAGATCTTCCCAGCCAAGCACAAGAAACCATCAAATTCGATGATTATTTCCTGGACAAGGCGATGAGAATTAATTTTTACCAGGTCGGCCAGGCCAAAGAAGAGCAGATAATAATAAATAATATTTACCAGGAACCAATCTGGCCAGAAAGCAAAACTAACCTGACCAATCCATTCAATTATGGGCATTACTTCATAAAGGTTTATGAAGTGGCCAGCAATCAGCTAATCTATGCGAAGGGGTTTGACTGCATTTTTGGAGAGTATAAAACTACCACTCCGGCCTTGAACGGGGTAAGTAAAGTTTTTCAAAGGGCCATCAGGATTCCCTGGCCCAGAAGAAAAGTCAACCTGGTTTTTGAAGTGAGAGATAAAAAGAATATTCTGCATCCCCTGGCCATGGAAACAATCGACCCGGATGATTATCACTTGATTAAAGAAAATAATCAGCCTCAAGATTATGTCCTGGAAATAAAGAAAAGCGGCCCTCCGGCTGAAAAGGTGGATTTGGTCTTCCTGGCCGAAGGCTATCGGGCGGAAGAAAAAGATAAATTCGTTTCTGATGCTAAAAGATTTGCCGGATATTTATTCGATATTGAACCATACCGGAGCAACCAAGAAAAATTTAATATTTATGTGATTTTCCGTCCTTCAGCCGAAAACGGCATGGATGAACCCAGGCAGAAGGTCTATAAAAATACCGTTTTAAAAGCTTCTTTCAATGCTTTCGATCTCGATCGTTATATGCTAACTGAAGAAGGCTTTCTCCTCAGGGAAATGGCCGCTGAGGTTCCCTACGATGCGATAATCGTTCTGGTGAACAGCAAGCGATATGGCGGTGGTGGTATTTATAATGATTATTGCATCACCACGGTCGATAACCAGGCCAGCCAGGCTGTTTTTCTGCATGAATTCGGGCATTCTTTTGCCGGCCTGGCTGATGAATACTATACCTCGGAAGTGGCCTATAATGATTTTTATCCCCAGGGGGTTGAACCTCTGGAACCTAATATCACTGCCCTGCTCGATCCTGAACACCTTAAATGGAAAGACCTGGTCTCTCCCGGAGTAAAAATCCCAACTGAATACGGTAAAGAAGAAATCGACCAGCTGCAGGCCGAAAGACGGACAAATTTCCAGGAGATGACCAAGGCTCTAGAAGAAGCTAAGAAGAAAAATCTCAAAGAAGCCGAAATTAAAAAAATTCAGAAAAAATATGAAGACCGGGGCAAGGCCACCCAAGAAAAAATTAAGGCGGTGCAAGAAAAGTATCGTTACCTGGAAGACAAGGTGGGAGCTTTTGAAGGAGCTGGCTATGCCTCCAAGGGTCTCTACCGACCGATGATGTACTGTTTGATGATTTCAAGCCCAAAGATAGAGTTTTGCCGGGTGTGCCAGCGAGCTATCCAGCAGATGATTGATTATTACAGTCATTAAGCCAGGCCTTTTAAATAAAACTGGCCACTTTTTTACCAACCTCAATCTTTGAGTCCTAAAAAATATAGTAAGGTTAAATATCAGATTCCTGTTCCTGATTTCTTTTCTTGGAAAAGGTCAAAATCCGAGATAATAATCGATGACCAGTTAGGGCGAGCATTAAGGCGGTCCTAAATCTTCTCCGAGAAAAAAGGTCCTCGGCCGAACCATAAGGGGTATCTTCTATCTGAACAAACCTTAGGTTCTAGAATGTCCATAAAAAAATCGCTCTGGCTCTTGACTTATTTTATAATCGGTATAAAATAATAATGATTTTAAAATTATAACAAAATATTTTTGGAACAAACTAAAATGGAAAAAAGAAACAAGCGCTGGACGCTCGATGACATCAGAGCCTACTTCGCCCAGCACGACATCAGGATTTCGGTTTACCGTCTGAAGATATTTGAATACTTAATAAATGAACGAACCCACCCAACGGCTGAAGAAATTTACCAGCACCTGAAAAAGGAACTCCCAGCCATTTCGACCGGTACTGTTTACAACACTCTGAGATATTTCCTGGATAAAAAAATCATCCAGCAGGTCAACGTAGAAAAAAACGAAGCCCGTTATGATGCGACTCTCTCCTGGCATGGTCACTTTAAATGCTTAGGTTGCGGCCGAGTTTTTGATCTCAACATAGAAAACCTGAAGCTCAGCGGACTGGATGGTTTTGAAATTTTTGAAAAACATTTAGACCTCAAGGGTCTCTGCCCGGAGTGTCTTAAAAGAAAAAAATATTAATAGGAGGGTATAAATGGCTAAAAAGTATGGAATTTACAAGTGTCTGAAGTGCGGGAATATCGTTGAAGTCCTGCACGAGGGAATGGGCAAACTGGTCTGCTGCGGCGAGGAAATGGTCTTCCTGGAAGCTAAGACTGCAGATACCAGCCAGGAAAAACACGTCCCTTACATCGAAAAGGTCAGTGGGGGTTATTTAGTCAAAGTTGGCCAAATGGTCGCTCATCCGATGGAAGAAAAACATTACATCGAATGGATTGAGCTCATAGCTGACGGAAAAATCTATCGCCAGGAGCTAAAGCCGGGCAATAAACCAGAAGCCTTCTTCCCGATCGAAGCTGAACATGTCTGGGCCCGCGAGTACTGCAACATCCATCTCCTTTGGGAAAATAAAAATTAAAAAAGTCCACTCGACCTGGCACATCAGAAGAAAAAGATAGGCTGGCTTAGAGGTAAAAAAGCCTAATTT
The DNA here is from genome assembly GCA_002877915.1 of Candidatus Aminicenantota bacterium. Classification (GTDB taxonomy): domain Bacteria; phylum Acidobacteriota; class Aminicenantia; order Aminicenantales; family Saccharicenantaceae; genus Saccharicenans. The sequence continues at coordinate 1,512 of PNJE01000124.1, read as the reverse complement.
GTCGTTGGGACTGTGGCTATGGTCTTAAAGGCCTAAATTTTCAAAGAAAAAGAAGTTTCCAACCTGAGACTATCTCAGGCAAAAAAAATAAATTTCCAGAAAGGAGGAAAAAAATGGAAACAAACAATCTTAAAGGCTTTCCACTGATTGGAGACAAACTGCCCGAAATGGCTGTTCAGACTACCCAAGGGATTAAAAAACTTCCCCGAGACTATGCCGGCAAATGGTTGGTCCTTTTCAGTCACCCGGCTGATTTTACTCCGGTTTGCACCACCGAGTTTGTCTCCTTCGCCAAAAACTATGAAAAATTCCAGAAGCTCAATGCCGAGCTGCTCGGCCTCTCCATTGACCAGGTTTACAGCCATATTAAGTGGATCGAATGGATCGAAAATGAACTGAAAGTTGAAATTCCCTTCCCTATCATTGCTGATGATCAGGGTAAGATCGCTACTCAGATGGGAATGCTGCATCCCGGCGGTGGGACAAAAACGGTCAGGGCGGTATTTATCGTTGATCCAGAAAGTATTATCAGGTTAATCCTGTTCTATCCAGCCGAGCTCGGACGCAACATGTCGGAAATCTTAAGAATTCTGGAAGCTTTCCAGGTAGCCGATAAGAACAACGTGGCCATGCCAGCTAATTGGCCCAACAATGAGCTGATTAAAGACCGCGTAATTATTCCCCCACCGACAGATATTAAAGGAGCCAGAGAGCGCAAAAAACAGGCTGATTGCTTTGACTGGTGGCTCTGTCATAAAAAGGTGTGATTAAGGGCAAAAGACTGAGAAAGCTGGGGGCTGGTTAGCTCAAGCCGGCCCCCTATTTCCTCAAAGCTCTTCGAGTTTACTCTTTTCGACTTAAATTAATTTCCCTCTGGTTACTTTTTTCCGCCATAGCCAAAGGCAAAAACAGAAAGAAGTTTTTTATTGATTTTTAAAGATTGAGTCTCAAAATATGATGACCAAATAGATTGCATTTTTACGTGGTTGATATCCACCAGAACAAAGACGGGATTCTATCTTACACCCTCGCTGTTCTCTCGCTGGATGGCTCCGGGCCTCAAAAACGGGGCGTATCCGTTAACGTTCAGCCTTCTAAACTGGTAGTTAAAAAAAGCCTGATTCCCGTCACCTTCAGGCTTAGGAATAACGGACAGACAGTTCCTCTGCCAACCGGCCTTCATCCTTCAGCTTTGGCGCAGCACTTTGACTATGACCTCTACCGACTGGAAGCTTCAGTCTAAGGAAAAGGCTGGCAGGCTAAATTGCTCAATGCTCTGGCCGCAGTTCCCTTTGGCCAAGAAAAAGAAATAACGGTTTATCTTCTTCCGGGCGATGACTGCTCAAAGAAAGCCACCATATCGCTTAATACTGTTTCAGAAAGCGACCCAAGAGCTCAAGCTCAAGCCAAGGCGGAAGTTTTATTGGGAAGGGATTAAAGAATATATAAGATTGACTTCAGCAGGTTGCATAAAAAAATGGTGGAGCTGACCGGGCTCGAACCGGCGACCCC
>PNJE01000056.1 GCA_002877915.1 Candidatus Aminicenantota bacterium | reverse complement strand
TGCCACAGCCAGTGCCAACATCCAGAATGGCCGGACCTGGAGAAAGGGACAGCGACAGAACAGCTTCCACCAGAAGTTCTGTCTCCGGCCGGGGAATTAGCACCCATCGATTGACCTTGAATTCCAGGCTCCAGAATTCCTTTTTTCCTAGAAGATAAGCCACTGGCCAGCCAGCTTTTCTTTTTTCTACCAGCCGGTTAACTTTTTTTTCAAGGCTCACTAAAACGGGCGAATCAAGATGATGGAAAAATTCGGCTTCGGTCATTCTGGCGCTGTGTTGGATAAAAAGGCGAGCTTCAATAAAAGGGCAGGAAGAAAATGATAACTCCCGAGCGGTTTGACGAAAGAGCCAGTCGAGAGTCTTATGGTTCAATTTGTTGATTCAAAACCCCCGCAGATTTATCTTCTTCCAGAGCCCTGGCTTGGAAGAAGACAATCAGTTTCTCAATCAATTCGTCCAGTTCTCCATCCATAATTTTTTCCAGATCGTAGAAATTCTCATTAAGCCGATGATCAGTGATTCGCGATTGGGGAAAATTATAAGTTCTTATCTTCTCGCTCCTTTCTCCTGTGCCGACCTGTTTCCTCCGATCCTGAGAAATTTTGGTTTGCTGCTGGCGGCGGGCAATATCCAGCAACCTGGTTCTAAGAATTTTGAGGGCTTTTTCCTTATTTCGATGCTGAGATTTTTCATCCTGGCAGCTGACCACCAGCCCCGAGGGCTTATGAGTAATTCTGATGGCCGTATAATTTCGATTAACGTTCTGGCCGCCCGGACCGGAAGCCCCAAAAGCTTCGATCTTCAGATCCCGGGGATCAATTTTCAGGTCAATTTCCTCAGCTTCGGGCAGGACGGCTACTGTTGCCGTTGAGGTATGGATGCGACCAGAGGCCTCAGTTTTTGGGACTCTTTGTACCCGGTGGACTCCGCTCTCATATTTTAAAAATGAATAAACCTTTTTGCCCTGAATGTTTATTATGGCTTCCTTTATTCCTCCTATAGGAGAGTAACTGACCTCCATCAATTCCCATTTCCAGCCCCGATGTTCAGCATAACGGGTATACATCCTCAATAGGTCCTGAGCAAAAAGTGAAGCTTCATCCCCGCCGGCCCCAGCTCTTATTTCCAGGATAACATTTTTCTCATCATTAGGATCCTTGGGTAAAAGCATCAACTTCAATTCTTTTTCCAGCTCACCTGCTTTTTCCTTCAGCTTTTCCAGCTCAGTTTCGGCCAGAACTTTTAATTCTTGCTCAGCTGCTGGGTCAGAAAGAATCACCTTCGACTCTTCAATTTCCCTATGAATTTTTTTATATTCCTGATACTTTTTGACCAGAGGCTCAAGCTCAGCTCTTTCCCGGGCGAGCTCTTTTATTTTTTGGGGATTGGAAGAAAGGTTAGGGTCGGAAAGAAGGGCAGTAACCTGGTTATATTTTTCTTCTACCGCTTTTAATTCCTGAAGCATCTGAATTATTTTTTAGTTTTAGCGGCATATTTTTTCCTGAATTTTTCCACCCGTCCAGCAGTATCAACTATTTTTTGTTTTCCAGTAAAAAACGGGTGGCATTGAGAACAGATTTCCACCCGGATTTCTTTCTTGGTTGAACGAGTCTTGAAAGTATTACCGCAGGCACAGATGACAGTGCACTCTTGATATTCCGGATGAATTCCTTTTTTCATTATCTCCTCTCCTCTTCAGGAGATTGATTATAGCAGTTTTCTGAGCATCAGTAAAGAATCCCCTTTTCCTGGCTTTTTATTTTGAAGAGCTCCCAGTTTAGACGATATTTAGATGTTTTTTCCACGTAGCGGGTTATCTCCTTATACAGCTTAGAATCAAAATATTCCTTTAACTCTTCGCTTATAGGGTAAACCTGCTCTTCCGCCTGCCAATCATAGACTTTTCCTTCCTCATTGTTAAGGCAGCCTAAATAAACGGCCCAGGCCAGTTGCCGGAAGGAAAGATGACTGAACTGTTTTCGGATAGCCTTAATTTCTCCTTCCTTAATAGGATCAATGAAATATAAATATCTGGAAAAGAGCAAGGCGTTATGAAAATAAGCCGGGAAAGCTACCAGGCCATCAAGCTGAATTAGCTTCGAAAGATAAAGGAAAATATCTAAGATTTTCTTGGAAAGACTTAAACCCGGCCTGACCTGACCAGGCAGCGGGGGATGCTTTTCATCAAAGCTTAATCTCGGGTTTTGAAGAGTCAACCATTCAAAAAACAGGCAATGCTGCGGAGAAAGCTTATATCCATGCTTCCTGGGGCCAGCAAACTGGATATCGCCTTCCTTAATTTTAAGATCGACGATTAATTTTTCTGGAGATTCCTCCTGCCAGTAAATCACCAGCCTTTGAACTGGATATTCAGAAGAATCCAGATGATATTTTATGGGCCAGAGATTACGCTTCTTAGCTTCCCGGAAAAAACTCTTCTTGGCCAAAACAGCCATAACTTCTTTCAGGCTATAGCGGCCAAGAAACAGCAATGAACCGCGGGCCAGCCCCAGGCCGGATAAAACTTCCTCTTCCTTGAGGCTTAAATTATCATCCCAGAAAGGCCGGGTTTTGGAATCATTTTCAGCCATAACACTTTTTCCCCTTATTCCTTTTTTAAATTCTAACTAAATTTAATAATGGCGGCAAGCTGAATTATTCTCTGTGGTTATTGGCGGTTTCCTCAATTATTTCGCCAGAGTAAAACGAAAAAAGGTCATCCCCAAAATCTACCTGTCGAATAAGCTTAAAATCACTTCTCGAAGGCACATAATGGCGATGATGACGGATGATAAGAAGGCCATCAGGATCCAGAATCCGTCTTTTTCTTATAACTTTCAGAGGATTTCTTTCCCCCAGCAATTTATAAGGGGGATCAAGGAAAATAAGATCAAATTTAACTCCTTTTCTCGACAGCCCAATCACCGCCCGGTTGAATTCTTGGTTAAGGACCAGGGACTGCTCTTCTGCTCCGCACTTGCTGATATTCTCTCTAATAATTTTGGCAGCCAAAGGAAGTTCTTCAATAAATACCACCCGGCTGGCTCCCCGGCTTAAAGCTTCCAGGCCTACCGAGCCCGTGCCGGCAAAGCCATCAAGAAAAAAAGCATCCTTAATTCTATCTTTAAGGATATTAAATAGAGAACCCCGGAGTTTGGCCGGCAAGGGCCTGACTTCTGGGCTTCTGACCATCTTCAAGCGCCTATTCTTAAATTTCCCGCCGATTATCCTGATCATCTTCTCCCCTACCAACTTCTTCTAAGTTTGATTAATTGGCTATCTGAACCCAAGCCAAGGCCAAGAATAGGATAGAATAACGTTAAAATAGCGCTCATCTCATTGATACCGAGCATTACCTTCTTCATTATTTTTTTTATGTTACCAATTATCAATTGGTTTGTAAATTTATCCAGAAATAAGTATTTGGAAGGCCATAAGGTTCAATAAGAGTTTTCTCCTTTATTTCAGTTATTTCAGTTTATTTTTACCTTCATTTTTGCTTTTCTGGTAAAAAATTCGTCAGAAGAAGCAAAAAATATTAAATAATTTCTAAGAGCCATGTTTTTAAATAAAAAATTAGGGTAAAAAATAAGAAAAAAGGGAGAGCTAAAAGCTGGATGGCTGAACTGTTCCTCAGGCTATCTTAAACTGTCTGCTATTCAAGCTTAAAGTGTCTACTTTTCAAGTTTAAATAACAGGACTCCTCGTCTTCTTGACACTCTTTGGCTGCTAAACTATACTGATTTTTGAAATAAAATATCTATCCGAAAGCTGAAAGTCAGGTTTATGACCTTAATAGAAAAAGCCAAAAAAGGGGATATTCTTCCCCTCTTTAAAAAAATATCCCGGGAAGAAAAGATTCTGCCCGAAGAACTCCTCTCGCTGATAGCCGAGGGGAAGGTCGTTGTACCCTATAACCGATTTCATTCCCCTTCTCAACCAGCCGCCATCGGGCAGAAAATGCGAACCAAAGTTAATGTTAATCTCGGAACATCTCGAGATTACCCTGATTTGAGGAGCGAAATAGCCAAGCTGAAGCTCAGTTTAAAATATAAGACTGATGCTGTCATGGATTTAAGTACTGGTGGCAATATTAAGACCATCAGGAGAAGGCTGCTCAGCCTATCGACGGTTCCCTTAGGAACGGTTCCGGTTTATGAAGCCGCTATTCAAGCCATTTCCAGGAGGGGATCAATTGTCAAGATGACTGAAGATGACCTGTTTGAAGTAATTGAAGCCCAGGCCCGGGAAGGCGTAGACTTTATGACTGTTCACTGCGGTCTGACGTTAAAAGCAGTGGAAAGGCTTAAAAAACAGGGCCGGATAGCTGACATTGTTTCCCGCGGCGGGGCTTTTCACTTGGCCTGGATGCTTCATAATGAAAAAGAAAACCCGCTTTATAGCCATTTTGATCGTTTGTTAGAAATAGCCAGAAAATATGATATTACCCTTAGCCTGGGTGATGGTTTGCGGCCTGGAGCTATTGAAGATGCTACTGACCGGCCACAAATCGAAGAACTCCTTACCCTGGGAGAGCTGGTCAAACAGGCCCGCCAGGCCGGCGTCCAAGCGATGGTCGAAGGACCAGGTCATATTCCACTTGACCAGGTGGCCATGAATATTAAGCTGGAAAAAAGGATTTGCCAGGAAGCACCATTCTATGTTCTCGGACCGGTGGTTACAGACATAGCTCCCGGTTATGATCATATTGTTTCGGCAATTGGCGGAGCGATAGCCGCGGCGGCTGGAGCTGATTTTCTTTGCTATGTCACACCGGCTGAACATCTGGGTCTCCCGTCACTAAACGACGTCAAAGAAGGACTGATTGCTTCGCGGATAGCGGCTCATACGGCCGATATAGTTAAGGGTTTCCCGGGGGCAAAAGAAATAGACGCTGAGCTTTCCCGGGCCAGAAAGAAGCTTGATTGGGAAAAACAACAAGAACTTTCAATAGACCCGGAAAAATTTTCTGAAATCCGGCAACGGAGAAAATCAAGGACTACGGCCTGCTCCATGTGCGGAGAATTCTGCGCTATGAAGATAGTCAGCGAATTTTTTAACAGTGGAGAGGCTGATGACCGCTGCTCGTGAGAGCCTGTGCTTTGGAGTAGCCGGAATACCGAATTCCTGCCCTGAAGAATCATCTTTTAAAGCTATTGATTGCCTGATCTCAGCTGGGCTGGAAGCTCTGGAGCTCGAATTTGTCCACGGCCTTAGGATGAATCAGGAAACCGCTACCCAGATCAAATTAAAAGCCGGGAGCCAGGGAATCAAACTCAGCGCCCACGCTCCCTATTTCATCAATTTGAATGCCGAGGACAAGGGAAAGATAATTCAGAGTCAGGATTTGTTATTAAATTCTCTCCGGCTGGCGGCGGTAGCAGGAGCTTCGGATCTGGTTTTCCATGCTGGTTATTATGGGAAAAAATCATCTGAAGAAACTTACCGAACGATAAAATTACGATTAAAAGAAATAATTTCTATCGCCCGTTCGGAGAAAATACCAGTAGCCCTGCGTATTGAAACCATGGGGAAAAAGTCTCAGTTTGGTTCTCTGGATGAGGTTATTAACCTCTGCCGGGAGATTGACCATCTTTTTCCCTGTCTTGATTTTGCCCATATTTTTGCCAGGGAAGGACGGGTAAATTCCTATTCTGAATTTCATCGAGTATTAAGTAAAGTTGAAAAAAAACTCGGCCATTTGGCTCTGCAAAAAGCCCATATTCACATCTCGGGAGTAAAATTTAATCAAGCTGGTGAACTGAAACACTTAAATCTGAATGAATCCGACTTTCACTATTACGAGTGGTTACAGGCATTGCTCGATTTTGGAGTCAAGGGAACTATTATCTGTGAAAGCCCTTCTTTAGAAATCGATGCCAAAATTCTAAAAAGTCTTTACTTCAGCCTGAAAGAAAAAAAGTCTCAGCCGATAATTTCAGATTGAAGTACGGGCTGATAATTGATTTCTTCAAAGAAAATTATTCCAACCTAAATATAAAGTTTCTGTATTTATCAACCTTACTTATAAAATCAAGGAAAATAATGGTCAGAGCTTATTCTAAATTTAATAGACTGGTAATTGGCTGGGAAAAATAAAAGAGACCAGAGCTTTTTGGAGCCAATCCTTTTTAGATATTTCAGGCTTAGTAATTTCAGGGAAGAAAGTCCAGAAAACTCTCCTTGACACAGCAGGAGGTTAAGTCTAAACTAAATTCTAATCTTTTTCTTTCTTACTATATCAATGGACTCAAAAGATAACGGGGTCATAAGGCTGAATCTTTTAAAAAAGAGAAAAGCCTGCCTTTTCCATTCGGCTTTCTCAGGTGTTTCCACCCAGATTCAATCAGTCATCATCCATATTCTTGAAAATCTTTACCTGGAAACAAAGCTTATTGACCCTGATATTTTAAAACCCTGAAAAAAGGAGAGGTAGATGATTGAGATTCGCTTCCATGGACGAGGTGGCCAGGGAACAGTTGTCGCTTCCAAAATACTGGCTGACGCCCTGGCCAAAGAAGGAAATTACGTCCAGGCTTATCCAGAGTTTGGGGTTGAACGCCGCGGTGCTCCGGTTTTTGCTTTTATCCGGATCGATAGCCAACCCATCTATGATAAAAGCAGAATTTATAACCCGGATCATGTGGTAGTCGTAGATCCAACTCTGGTTGAAGCTATTGACGTAACTGATGGATTAAAAGAGGGCGGCTACATTATCATTAACAGTGACAAAAGGCCTGAAGAGTTTAAGTTTCCTGATAAGTACCGGGTTATTACTATCAATGCTACTGAAATCGCCGTCAAGCACAAATTAGGCACCTTGGCCGCTCCAATTGTTAATACGGCCATTGTTGGGGCAGTAGTCAAGATAATGAACTTGACCAAGTTGGAATCATTGGTCGAAGCAATAAGAGAAGGTGTCCCCCTCCGGCCTGAGGATAATATTAAAGCCGCAATTGAGGCTTATGAGAAAGCCCGAAAGGACGGAAGACATGAATAAAAAGAAAGAAGCCAAAAGAATAATTTTTAATTCCGAAAAAGAAATGCCTCTGGTAGCTATGTCTCTCGGTTCCATGCTGTATAACAAGACTGGCGCCTGGAGAAACATCAAGCCAGTGATAGACCTATCCCAATGCATCAAATGCGGGATTTGCTGGAAATTCTGTCCCGATGTCGCTATAGATATTGTTGATGAATGGCCACAAATTAATTACGACTACTGCAAAGGCTGCGGTATCTGCGCCGAAGAATGCCCGCAAAAATGCATTACCATGGTCGAGGAGGAAAAATGAAAAAAGTAATAATGGGAAATCATGCCTTATCTTATGGGGCCATGCTATCACGAGCCCAGGTAATTGCAGCTTATCCTATTACTCCCCAGACCCAGGTGGTGGAATTGCTTTCAGAGATGTGCGCTGATGGAACTTTAAACGCCAAGTTCATCAAGGTCGAATCAGAGCACTCGGCTATGGCCGCTTGCCTGGGGGCTTCTTTGGCTGGGGCCAGAACTTTCACCGCCACCTCCGCCCAGGGATTGGCCCTGATGCATGAAATGCTCCACTGGGCTTCTGGAGGTCGGATGCCAGTAGTAATGGGAAATATAAACCGGGCTATGGCTCCAGGCTGGAGTATCTGGACCGACCAGAATGACAGCTTATCAGAAAGGGATACCGGATGGATTCAATTCTACTGTTCTTCCAACCAGGAAGTGCTGGATACGGTTATCCAGGCTTTTAAAGTTTCCGAAAAATTAATGATTCCCAGCATGGTTATTCTCGACGCTTTCTCACTTTCCCATACTTATGAAGTAGTGGAGATTCCGGAGCAAGAAAAAGTGGATGCTTTTCTTCCTCCCTTCCAGCCCCCTTACCGCCTGACGCCAGAAGATCCCCACGCTTTCGGCGGTCTGACCTCGCCCGACCATTATATGGAATTTCGCTACAAGCTTCAAAAAGACATAGAGAAAGTTCCTGCCCTGGTGGAAGAAACCGGAAGGGAATATGAAAAAATGTTTGGCCGTTATCTGGGCCAAGTAGATGATTATCTTTGTGAAGATGCCGAGCTGGTTTTTGTCACCTCGGGAACAGCCGGTTCAACTGCTCGGGTAGTAGTTGATGAACTCAGAAATAAGGGAATTAAAGCCGGCAATTTAAGAATCAGGCTTTTTAGACCTTTCCCCTTTGAAAAGGTCCGATCTATTTTGTCCAGAATTCCCAAGGTGGCTGTGCTTGACCGAAACGTTTCTTATGGGCATCACGGAATTTTCTACCAAGAAGTCAAATCAGCTATGTATGGTCAGCCTTCGCCCGCCGCTATTTTTGGTTTCATTGCTGGTCTCGGCGGACGCGATATTACTAAGGATGATTACAAGGAGATAGCTAATTACGCTCTTAAAAAAGACAAACCTGAAGAAGAAATAGTCTGGATAGGAGTGAAAAAATGACCAAAGAAAGAAAAATGACCATTACTATTCCCCAGGATGAATTAATGAGCTCCGGGCATCTCGCCTGTCAGGGCTGCGGAGCCACTCTGGCGATGCGGTACGCCTTAAAGGCTTTGGGTCAGAAGACTATCCTCTGTATTCCAGCTTGCTGCTGGTCGGTAATTGATGGGCCCTTCCCTCATTCTTCCCTTGATGTCCCGATTTATCATTGCGCTTTTGAAACGGCGGCTTCTTCCGCCTCCGGAGTTAAAGCCGGGTTGGAAATGGTGGGAGACCAGGAAACGATCGTCATGGCCTGGGCTGGAGATGGAGGAACTTTTGATATTGGTTTACAGGCTCTCTCCGGAGCAGCCGAAAGAAATGAAGATATCATCTACACTTGTTACGATAATGAAGCTTATATGAATACCGGGATTCAGCGGAGTTCAGCCACCCCCTTAGGAGCTTGGACCACCACCACTCCAGTCAAGCATTATAAAAACCGTCCCAAAAAGGATTTGATTGGTATTATGGCTGCCCACCGCATCCCTTATATTGCTACCGCCAGCGTAGCCTATCCTGAAGATATGGTCAAAAAATATAAGAAAGCTAAAGAAATTAAAGGCACCAGATTCATTCACGTTTACGCTCCCTGCCCGACTGGTTGGAAAAGTCGTCCTGATGATACGATTAAGCTCGCTCGATTAGCTGTTCAGACTGGCTATTTCCCTCTCTATGAAGTAGAAAATGGAGAAAAGTGGACACTCAATCTTAAAATTAAAGAAAGGAAACCCATTGTTGATTACCTCAAGCTTCAGGGCCGTTTCCGCCACCTGAAAGAGGAAGAAATCGTCATGATTCAAAGAGAAGTGGATGCTAACTGGGAGAGGCTACTCAAAAAGTGCGGAATTTAAATTTAACCCGGCCGAAAAGGTCAATAAATTTTGTAAGGTAAAAAATGAAAAAGAACTTTGTAGCTATTAGTCTTTTAGTAATCAGTTTGATTTTTCTCAATTATTGCCGGCCCAAAGAGAACGGTAAAAGTTTAACTGGCAACGCCGGAGAACCGGCTCCCGACTTCAAGATAACCTCGGTTGATGGCCAGGAATTTACCCTTGACTCTTTTCGAGGTAAGGTCGTTTTAATCAATTTCTGGGCCACCTGGTGCCCTCCGTGCCGGGCTGAAATTCCGGATTTCATCGAAGCTTATTCCGAATTAAAAGACAAGGGGCTGGTCATATTGGGTTTTTCGGTTGATGACCTGCCTGAAGCTGAATTAAAAAAATTCGTCGAACAAGCTAAGATTAATTATCCAGTAGCTCTTATCGGCAGAGATATAGTCAGCGCTTTTAGACCCGGGCAATATATCCCCACTTCAATTTTTATTGATAAAAAAGGAAACATTAGAGCCAGGCACGTAGGCAAATTAGAAAAAGCTGATTTACTGAAGGTCTTTGACGAATTAAATAAAGAATAAAAACTGCCTGGAACCGACCACCGAGAAACAGCCTATTTCCTCGGGAAATCAAAACGGATTACCAGCGGTAAACAGCCGAAGCCCAGGTAAAGCCTGCTCCAAAGGCTACTAAGACAATTATCTGTCCCGGATGAAGTTTACCAGCCTCGATTAACTCATGAAGGGCCACTGGGATAGTAGCTACCGACATATTGCCATATTTGGCAATATTAGCCATTACCTTATCCTTGGGCAAATTAAGTCTTTCTCCAGTAGCATCAATAATTCTTAAATTAGCCTGGTGAGGAATCAGATAATCCACCTGGCTCTTATCTAAGCCAGCTCGTTTTAAAGCTTCTATGGCCGATTCACCCATTCGTTTAACCGCATGCTTGAAAACATCGTTTCCCTTCATTTGAAGATATTGAAGCTTATCCTTAACCGTTTGCTCAGTTGTCGGGTGAAGTGTCCCTCCCCCAGGTAAAATTAACAATTCTCCCAAAGAGCCATCTGCTCCCCAGAAATGAGACAATAGACCTGACTCGTTATTACTCTCTTCAAGAATAAAAGCACCGGCTCCATCGCCAAAAAGAACACAAGTTGACCGGTCCTGCCAGTTGATAATTTTAGAAAGAACATCAACCCCAATTAATAATATTCTCCGGCAACTGCCTGAAATAATCAGGCCTTCTGAAACAATTAACCCGTAAAGCATCCCGGTGCAGCCAGCCTGTAAATCGAAGGCCGGTATTTCTTTAACTCCAAGCTTTTTTTGAATCCAGCAGGCAGTAGAAGGAAAGATAGTATCAGGAGTGTTGGTGGCTACCAGGATTAAATCAATGTCCTCAGGCGTCAATTTAGCCCGCTTTAAGGCCATCTTGGCCGCTTCCACTCCTAAATCAGAACTGGCCTGGTCTGGAGAAGCTAAGCGCCTTTCCTTTATGCCAGTCCTGGTGGTAATCCATTCATCTGAGGTTTCCACCATCTTTTCTAAATCGGCGTTGGTCAATACTTTTTCTGGAAGGTAAATTCCAGTGCTTCTAATTTTTATTTTTCTATCCTTCTTTACCATGAGCACACCTCAATTTTTCATTTATGATAACGATTTTTATTTAAAAAATAAAGCCCCTGATGTTAAAATTAAGGCGGGTAGAAATTTAAGAGACAACCGC
>PNJE01000119.1 GCA_002877915.1 Candidatus Aminicenantota bacterium | reverse complement strand
AGTAAACCTCGGTTTGAGTGAAAAGGAAGGGGCGGCTTTTTATAATCGCCGTAATTTGTTTCGAGATGATTTTTATTTTAATAAGTTAAAGGATTACAAAATTAATCCAGAATTGGCTAAGTTTGTAAAATTCACTCCAGTCAAGGCAGAGAAATTGGAAGAGCTGGAAACCAAACTCAATGACCTCATCAAAGACCCTGATTTTCAAAAAGAATGTTCAGTCAATTGGAAAGGTTTGATAGCGGCTACTAAAAAAGTTTACGCCCGAGACGAAGAATTAACTGCCGCCATAGAAGAAATTGAAAAAATATTGAAAACAGACGAGCAATTTAAGGACGACCGAATTAAATTAAATAAGTTAATCCTTTCTATCTTCCTGGCTGATTCCCCTGGATTCGACTTCAAGAATTTCAAAATAACTGACCGGGGCAGCGTCTCAGTTAAGAAGGATTTTCAGAAAAGCCTGACCTATGACTCAAAATACGTAAAAGATGAAGCCTATCTTCTGGATCACTTGGAAGAACTGGCGGCTGATCCAGAGCTTTTAATTAAGCTTAAAATCAATCCAGGAGCGGTTCTGAGTCAGGCTCGCAATATTTATAAAGACAAAAAGGAATTCCTTGAGGCTCTCAAGGAAGGTGATCATTTAGCTACTGAATTTGATCAGAGTAAGGGAAGGTATCAAACTCTCAATCGTTGCCTTCTGGATATAATTTATGGTCCAGCTTTCAAACCAATGGAACCGGTCAAGAAAGCCGGGGTTATCTACCGGTCTGAAGACCTGGGAGAAAGCTGGAAGAGAATGACGGAATATAAATTGGTCGGCGGTAGTGAAATAGTCAATCAGGTAGAAGCAGGTTATTATGGCCGTTTAGTAGTCGACCCTAATGATGACAAGGTGTTGATCGCTCCAGAAACGCAGATTGTAATTTCCAGAGATGCCGGAAAAACTTTTCAATTTACCAACTGGGAAGCCAATCATAAATGCCATGTGGACTCCAGAGCCGTCTGGATTGATCCCCTGAATTCCAAGCACATTCTTAATGGCAACGATGGAGGAGTTGATGAAACCTGGGACGGAGGTCAGCACTGGTCGCAGAAAGAAACCATTCCGGCCCAGCAATTTTATGATATCTCGGTGGACAACGAATTGCCTTATAACGTAATGGGCGGCACCCAGGATAACGGCTGCTGGTTTGGTCCATCAATGAATAGAAATCCCAATGGAGTTTATCCGGCTGATTGGTTGTATCTGCCTTCTGGAGATGGCTTTTACGTCGTCCGGGACTGGTGGAATCCTGAATATATTTACTGGGAAAGTCAATTCGGAGCTTCCAGCCGGATGAATTTCAAAACAGGTCAAACTATTTCCCTGGCCGCCCGGAACACACCGGAAGAAGAAGCGGCTGGAGCTGAACCCCAGAGATATCAGTGGAATGCCCCTATCTATCTTTCTCCCCACAATCCAGGGATAGTTTTTGTCTGTTCCCAATATGTCCATCGCTCATTAAGCCATGGAGATCCAGGAACCTGGGAAACAATTTCTCCTGATCTCAGTAAGCATGATCCTAATCGGATTGCCCTGTCGAAAAAGACTAACCTTCAATATGCCACTATTTATACCTTTGCCGAATCTCCGAAGAAACCGGGTATTTACTGGGTGGGGACAGATGACGGTAATCTCCAGGTAAGTGCCAATTACGGTCAGACCTGGACAAATATAACTGCTAATTTTTATGATTCCAAAGGCAAAGTCAAGCCCGGGATTAAAGGGGCCTTGATTCCTTATGATCGCTGGGTAGTTAGAGTGCTTCCTTCTCGTTTCGAGGCAGATACCTGTTATGTCGCTTATTCCGGTTACCGAACGAATAATGAAGATCGCACCTATCTTTTTGTCACCAAGGATTTGGGCAAGACCTGGGAAGACATTTCTGGTGGGATGAATAATCCGGTAAATGACCTCGAAGAAGACCCCGATAATCCAGATGTTTTATATTTAGCCACTGACTATGGACTTTATGTCACTTTCGATCGCGGACAACATTGGTCTCGAATGAGTTCTAATCAGGTGCCAGACGTGGTCATTTCAGATTTAGCTATCCAACCCCGGGATCGGGAATTAATAATTGCCACTTATGGGCGGGGCGTTTACATCGCCGATATCTATCCTTTTAAAGAATTTTCAGAAAAGGTTTTTAGTCAAGACGCCTACTTATTTAATCCCCGAGATCCAATTTTATGGCAGATGAATGACCGTCGTGGCCAATCTTATGGTGAATTTGCGGTTGCTTCCAATCCTCCGCTCGGAGTGAATATCTATTATTATCTTAAAAATCAAGCCTCCAAAGTCACTGTAACTATAAAGGATATTAATAATAAGGTAGTCCAGGAGCTATCAGGTCCAGTTTCGGGAGGACTGCAAAAAGTATTATGGGGGCTTAATCGAAAAGTGGCTCCAGACGAAATGCGCCAAATGAGCTTTGAAAGAAGGATGAGAGGAAACCGAGTAGAACCAGGTCTTTATCGAATTACTCTCTCTGTTAATGATAAAGAAATAATGACCAAGGATATCAATGTTCTTCCGGATCCACTATATAAATAGCTTTAGAAAAAGTCGATTTTGATATGCGACTCTAAACAGCGAAGTTTCAAGCGATAATCTTAGCTTTAATTCAGTTCCGAGGAGAGAATCATGGGTAAAAACAATAAAAAATTTTCGGGGTTAAAGAACTGGGTGAGTATCTCGACATTTTTAATCTCCCTGATTTTCTTTTTAGTGTTAATCTCGCCCGGTTTTGCCCAGCCGGCCAGCAACTCTGAAAAGCTCGTCTTGATGCCCTATCCAGAAAAGCTGCAGTTGAAAGAAGGCCAGTTCCGATTGGATGAAAAGTTTTATGCTGGGGGAAAAGCTGAATATCAAAGCCGGACTTTTAAAGCTATAGCCCGATTTATGTTCAGGCTTTCCGGCCGAACGGGGTTATTTTTCGAGCAGGATTTTCTGACTGACCAGCAAATTAACAACCAAACCAAGTTTTTATATCAGTTTAACCGACCCGGTCTTCTGGTACCCAACGAAGACGAGTCCTATTTTTTAGAAATTACCCCAGAAAAAATTAGCCTTCGGGCTGAAACTGATTTAGGAATCCTCCGGGGGCTGGAAACTTTGCTGCAACTTCTTTCAGCTGATAGCCAGGGCTATTATTTTCCTTGTGTCCGGATAGAGGATCGGCCAAGATTTACCTGGAGAGGATTGCTAATAGATTCCTGCCGCCACTTTATGCCCTTAGAAGTTATAAAAAGAAACCTATTGGCTATGGCCACAGTTAAAATGAATGTCCTTCACTGGCATCTATCTGAGGACCAAGGTTTCAGGGTCGAAAGCAAGGTTTTCCCCAAACTGCAGCAATTAGGCTCAGATGGACTTTATTATACTCAGGAACAGATTAAGGAAATAATTCAGTTAGCTTCTGATTTGGGCATCAGGGTAGTACCAGAATTTGATATTCCGGGCCACTCAACCAGCTGGTTTGTGGCTTATCCGGAGTATGCCAGCGGCCCGGGTCCTTACCGGATAGAAAGAAAATTTGGAGTGAGCTCGCCGGTTTTTGATCCAACCGAGGAAAAAACTTATAAATTTTTTGACCAGTTTATTAAAGAAATGGCCAATCTATTTCCTGATCCCTATTTCCACATAGGCGGAGACGAAGTTGATCCCAGACAGTGGAAGGAAAATCCCAAGATTCAAAACTTTATGAAAAAGCATCGCTTGAATAATGAAGCAGCCCTTCAGGCTTATTTCAATTTGAAGATTTTGAAAATTTTGACTAAATATCACAAAAAAATGATTGGCTGGGATGAAATTTATCAACCTGGTTTGCCTCAGGATATTGTTATCCAGTCTTGGCGGGGAACTCAGGCTCTAATTGATGGAGCTCAAAAAGGCTATCAGGGAATTCTGTCCAACGGATATTATATAGATCTTTACCAAAGCGCCGAAAAACATTATCTCAATGACCCCATTCCTGTTAATTCGCCACTTACAGCCGAACAGAAAAAGTTAATTCTGGGCGGAGAAGCTACCATGTGGGCAGAATTGGTCAGTCCAGAAAATATAGATTCCCGCATCTGGCCGCGAACAGCCGCGATAGCTGAAAGATTATGGTCTCCCCAGGAGATAAGAGACGTTGATGACCTTTATCGGCGGCTCAGGTTAATAAGCATTCAGCTGGAAGAGGCGGGAGCGACTCACCTAAAAAATCAGCCGATGATGCTCAGACGACTGGCTCGCTCTTACCGGGTTAAAAGCCTTGAAATTTTAGCCAGAATTTCTGAGCCGATTAAAGGATATGCCCGCCACAGTCAAGGCAAGGTTTATACTTCTTTAACCCCGCTGACCAGATTTGTTGATGCCTGTTATCCAGAGTCTTTGGAAGCCAGGGATTTTAAAAAGCTGGTAGAAAAATTTATCCAGAGCCGCGACCTGAGACAGGCAGAAGAAATTAAAGACCAGCTGAGGCTCTGGATTAATAACCATGAGGAAATTTGCCAGTTAGCCGAAAAATCTCCGATCGTTAAAGAGATTGTTTCTCTTTCGGAAAAGTTAGTAAATTTATCCAGGATGGCTTCAGAGGCGGTCGATCTTATTTTGGAAAATAAAAAGGCTGATTCGGCCTGGCTTCAGAATAAATTTAAAGAATTAGAAGAAGCTAAAAAACCACAGGCTGAATGTCAAATTGGGATTATACCGGCGGTTGAATTAATGCTAAATACCCTGAAATAAAAGCAAATCTTTCATGATTTGAGCTCTATAATTTTAAGCCTGAGGCAGTTTTCTTATTCTTAGGAATGAGAAACTGGGACGAAACTTTTAAGAACACATCTTATCCAGATTAAATCTATCTCGAAAATAATTAATTACTTTAATATTTCTTCGCTGACAAAGCTTCGGTAAGGAGATAAGTAAGAGAGGATTTCTTGGTCATCTGGGCCAGGTTTTCCTGAGACCAGCCTGGTTAAAAGCTCAGCTACTCCCGGACCGAGCATAAAACCCTGACCGCACATTCCGACTGCTAACAGAAAGCCTCTTACTTCTCTGGACCAGCCGACGATGGGGAAGCCATCAGGAGTCATCGGATAAAGTCCTCTCCAGGTTCTTCTTACCCTTATATTTTTTAACCTGGGCATAAGGTCTATCATCCTCCTGGAAACCATTGGTAGAAACTCACTGGTCTCTCGCTCATCAAAACCCCAGCGACTGGGACTGGGGGTAATGCAGAAAATAATCTGGCCAGTCGCATGTTGATAAAAATAATAATTAGCCGAACCCTTAACCGGCCGGAGGTCCACGATCATCGGCTCAAAAAAGCGCTGAACTGGTTCGGTTACGGCTGCTTCATGAGAATCGGGAGTAACCGGAATTTCCATTCCGGCCATTTTAGCCACCTCCGCCGCCCAGGCTCCAGCCGCATTGATAACCACTGGAGCGTGATAACTTCCGCGGTCTGTTTTTACCCCTTTTATCTGCCCACCGCTTATCATTAGCCCGGTTACTCTTTCTTTAAATCTAAATTCGGCTCCAACTTTTTTTGCCTGACGATAAAAAGCCTCATTAGCTAAAAGGGGAGAAGCATGCCCATCCTCAGGTGAAAAAGTCCCTCCTCTCAGGTTCCGTGGATTAAGGTCCGGAAGGATTTTCCTTAATTCATCAGCTTCGAGCCACTCTATTTTTAATCCCTGCCTTTTTTGCAACGGGATAACTTCTTTCAGCGTTTTTTCTTCCTCTTCTCGGTAGGCCACAAAACAATATCCGCCCTGATGCCATTCGAGCTCATCTCCATAATTTTCCTTCCAAGAAGAAATAATTTTAAGGCTGCGGAGGCCAAGTTTTATTTTGGCTGGATCAGAATGAGTGGCCCTCAGCCCTCCGATGGCTCTTTTATTGGAGCTTTGCCCGGGGCTGGGATTCTTATCAATGACCAGCACTCGATAACCATTCAGCGCTAAAAAAAAGGCAGTCGGCGTGCCAACGCTTCCAGCTCCGATGATTATAACCTCATATTCAGGGCTACTCATTTTCCTTCTCCTCCTCCGCTGGCCGGCTATTTAATCCAGCAAAAACACCCAGCGGAACCTCAATGAATAAGGGGCGCTTGAGCTGATCAATTATTTCGCTTTCCGGAACGCCCTCTTCCCGGAAAAGGCGATGAATTAAAGGGGTACAGGTTTTCGCCCCACAGGGACCCATTCCGGCTCTGGTAATAGTTTTAATTTCATTAATATCCCTTATACCTTCCCTGATTAGTTTCCGGATTTCCCCGGCAGTAACTCTTTCGCAGCGACAAATGATGGCTTCATCAGGCATTTTTCCCTGGTATTGAGTCTCAACCGGTTCAATTTGAGGTTGTAATCTTATCCCGCCGACTTTTTTGGCCAACTCTTTTGGCACCTGAACCTTAATCAAAATGGTCCGATCGTTTCCCTTAATTGACTTAACTGAATTAACCCGCGCTTCAGTCAGGGGATTTCCTTCGACATCTACCACTGTCACCTTATCTCCAGGATTAATGATTTCTTTTAAAAATTCAAAGGGGATGGTAATTTCCGGAAATTGAGGGTCTTTCCGATAGTCCACCAAAGTGATAGCCAGACCCGGGCAAACAACCACACAGCGTTCGCAACCGATACATCCCTTTCCATTTTTTTCCAGATAGTAAACCGGCAATTTTCTGATATCGTTTTTGTCTACCTCAATCAAATTCCTCGGGCAGACAGCCGAACAGGGATTACAAGGGATTTCCTGGAGACAATGAATTACCGGGAAAACCCCAGATTCTTTTTCTGGAAAATATTCTGGATAAGTTTTCCCCGGCTTTGATTTTAAAATATTAGCTGTTTCGTACCAGGAGCTGGGAATTTCGCCGGAATAAAGACCTAATTCCCTGGCTATCTCCAGACCCCGGATACGACCTGAAAATATGGCTGCTGAGGCTTCAGCTATTTCTTCGGCATCACCCGCGGCATAAGCTGAAAGACCAAATTCCTTAGCTTTCAAATAGAATTCATTTACCGGGTCAAGTCCAATCGCAATAAGTACCGTATCACAAGCAAAAGTTTTCTCTGTGCCCTCAATTGGCTGAAATTTTTCATCCACCCGGGCTACCGTAATCGATTCTACTGATTCCTTCCCGTTGGCCCTGAGTACCGTATGAGAAGTCATAATGGGAACACCCAGCCTGGCTAACTTGTCTTTATGAACCTTGTAGCCGCCGCATTCGGGCATCACTTCGACCAGCCCCACAACTTGAATTCCTGCCTGGAGCGCATGATAGCCGGCAATCAAACCAACATTTCCACCCCCGACAATAAAAAGTTTTTCTGTCGGTCTGACTAAATCTCGGTTGACCAGTGTCTGAAACGCCCCGGCTCCATAAACCCCTGGCAAATCATTTCCGGGAAAAGCCAGGGATTTTTCTCTGGCTCCAGAAGCCACTAAGATAATCTCAGGCTTAACCAGAGCATATTTTTCCCCTTCTTTGAGAATACCAACTTTTTTATCGCTGAAAACGGCCAGAGCGGTGCTCTGAAGCCAGATTTTTACTGAGGGATATTGGCGAACTTCATTTTCCAGCTTGGTGGCGATATCAATACCACGGGTGCCAGCATAGACCGCTTCGATTGAACCAAAGAAACGATGAGTCTGTAAAACCAGTTTACCCCCCAAACGATGCTTGTCATCAACCAGAAGGCAGTTCACCCCGAGGCGACCCAGTTCAATCGCCGCAGTTAAGCCCGCTGGTCCACCACCGATAATCAGTACCTGGACCTCAAGTTCTTCGATCGGTTGAAATGAAAAACTGGTCTCTGGATCTATCGGGGGTAGCTCCGGCAATCCTTTTACCGGTTGGATTTTCATTCCCGGTCTGATTAATTCCATGCAAGATTTGACCGGCATGCCATCGGCCAGAACGAGGCATTGGGCACACTGCCCATTAGCACAGAAGATTCCCTGGGGGGCGCCATCTTTATGATGGTAGTTGAAAATCCGAATTCCATTAGCAAACAGCGCCGAAGCGATGGTTTCTCCTTCCCTGGCCACCAGTTCTTGATCTTGCCAGTAAAATTTAAAAAGAGGTTTTTCTTCCACTGATAAGATGGGATGCTTATAGAGGCGTTTATCGATCAAAGGAGACTCCTTTAATCCCGAAATTATCTGACCTTTTAAAAGTCAGAGCATAATACTGAATTTTAAGGTTGCTAATTATAGCACAATTGAAATTAAACTAAGAATATTAAAAAATAAATTTCCGCTGGGCCTCTTCAGAGTAAAATCTTATTTACGAGAAGATGATTTATTGGTGTTATTAAAAAAAAGAAAACTTTTGAGTTAACCTATTCGAAGTAATCATTTTGAGGTCTAATTTAAGAAGATACTCAGAGAATTTAAAAAGCCTGCAAAGAAATTGATTACCATATTTAAAAGCTTCTGGAAAAGGTAACTCGAATGTGGTTAAATGAATACCAACGAAAAGAAATAAATGATAAGTAAGAAAATGAAAAAAATTCTTTTTCCTCTTTTGATAATTCTACTATTGTCAGGTTTTTCTATTTCCTCTGGAAGTGATCAGATGATGAAAATAAAAATTTTAGAAACTCCACCCCTGGACCGGGCAAATTCTTATTACCCCAGCAATCGAAAACCTCTCCAGCCTAATCCTCTGGTGAAGCTCCCGGTCGGACGGATAGAACCGCAAGGTTGGCTCTTGAGCCAGTTGCAGCTAATGTCTGATGGACTAACCGGTCATCTTCCTGAAATATCGGAATACTTAAAAGATAATTCCGGCTGGCTGACTGGAAAGGGAAAAGGCTGGGAAGAAATGCCTTACTGGCTGAGAGGCTATGGCGATTTAGCCTATATTTTAAGAGACCCTCGAATGATTACCACCACTCTTAGGTGGATTGATAGTATTCTTAGAAGCCAGCAGCCCGATGGTTATTTTGGTCCGCCAGAGAACAGAGAAGTAAATGACCTCTGGCCCAATATGCTGGCCTTAGCCTGCCTTCAAAATTATTATGATTTTTCAGGAGATAGAAGAGTCCTGGATTTTATGAAAAAATATTTTCTATATGAACTAAACCTGCCCGAAGAAAAATTTCTTCCTGGTAGCTGGCAAAAATTAAGGGGCGGTGAGAATTTAGAAAGTGTCTACTGGCTTTACAATCGGATTGGTGAAAGATGGCTGCTGGAACTCGGGGAAAAAATCTATCGCCGCACTGCTTGCTGGGAATCACCTGTTTTATCCCCTGAGCGAGACAGAAATTGGGAAGAAAGCACTTTTTATCACGGGGTCAATATTGCCATGGGGTTGAAGTATCCCGCTATTTATTTTCAGCAGAAAAAAGACAAGAAGCTCCTGGAAGCAGTTGAAAAAAACTATCGCCAGATAATGGATAATTACGGTCAGCCCGGGGGAATGTTTGCCGCGGATGAAAATATCCGTCCCGGGTATAATGACCCCCGGCAGGGAGCCGAAACCTGCACGATGGTCGAGTTTATGAATAGCTTTGAATCGCTCCTTAAAATTACCGGCCAAACCATTTACGCCGACCGGGTAGAGAAAATAGCTTTCAATTCTCTGCCGGCGGCTCTAACCCCTGATTTAAAAGCTCTGCATTATCTTACCGCTGCTAACTTAATTTCCGGCGATGCCTCGGGTGAACATGATTTTCAGAATTCAGGTACCCTTCTTTCATTTGACCCGCGAAATTACCGCTGCTGCCAGCATAATGTCGCTTTTGGCTGGCCTTACCTGGCCGAGCACCTCTGGTTAGCTACTTCTGATAATGGCTTGGCGGCAGTTATTTATGCTCCCTGTTCCGTGAAGGCGAAGGTCGGTCCGACGGGACATCCGGTGCATCTTATTGAAGAAACTTCCTACCCGTTTGGGGAAAATATTATTTTGACCATTTACCCAGAAAAAGAAGAGTCTTTCCCGCTTTATCTAAGGATTCCGGGATCGGCAGATAAAGCCATAATTTCCATTAATGGAAAAGAACAGCCTGAAATTGAATCTCCTGGAAAGTATATTCTGATGGAAAGAATCTGGAAATATGGAGATCAGGTTAGCTTAAAACTGGAAATACCCATAAAAATCAGATTCTGGGAAAAGATGGGCAGGTCCGCTTCTATTCGGCGGGGGCCGCTTTGGTATTCCCTGGAAATTAAGGAAGAATGGAAAAAAGCTGGCGGCTCAGATGACTGGCCGGCCTGGGAAGTCCTGCCGGGCTCGGCCTGGAATTACGCCCTAATACTTGATGTTCAAAATCCAGAAAAATATATAAAAGTTGTGGAAAAAAAGGAGCTGGCCTATCAACCTTTTTCTTTAGAGGCAGCTCCGATAATTCTTGAAGCCAAAGCTAAAAGGCTGCCTGGATGGAAAGCAGATGGGAAAATGGTGGGAAAGGTTCCTCCAAGCCCAGTCAGGTCTTCAGAAGCCGAAGAAATAATTAGACTTATACCCATGGGTGGCGCTAGATTAAGAATTACCTGTTTTCCCTGGATAAAAGCCAAATGAAAACGAGGGAGATTGATGGCTTCTTATAATTATCTGATCTTAAAATATTTGCCTGACTCTTCCCGAGTTAAAGTCTATGATGGAGGGCTTAATGAAGGGTGGACTAAAAAAGGGCCGGCAGTTTATGCTTGGAAATAAAAATATTCAATTCATTGAATAATAACTTCAAGCTTGAGAGAAGAAAAATGAAATCTAAAAGGATTATTTTACTTAGTTTTTTGATTATTTCTCTGGCCTTAATTATCACTGGCTTACTTAATGGAGAATTCCAGGTCGTTTGGCTCAAGGCCAAGACAATTTGCTTAGAATGCGTTGGCCTTGGTTAATTTCTCTACCAGCAGGAGAAACTGATGAAGCTCAGAATTAAGAGAATTAGATTTAAAACAGAAATAAAAAGAAGATTGATTCAAATCCTGGCCGCTCTGGGATTCAATTTCGATTTTCCTTCACTTTTCCAGGGTCAAGTCAGTCAATGGAAAAGCAAAGGAGTCTGTGTCCCGGCTCTCAATTGTTATTCCTGCCCGGCGGCAGTGGGCGCTTGCCCGATAGGTTCATTGCAAAATGCTTTCAATACTCTCCGGCACAATTTGGGAGCCGGTCAAAAAAAGCTCGGCTTTTATGTGGTAGGAAGCTTAGGGCTCATCGG
>PNJE01000148.1 GCA_002877915.1 Candidatus Aminicenantota bacterium | reverse complement strand
GCGACGGTGGTTAAAGTTCAGCTTGGCGACCCACAGAGCGAGAAATCTTTCAATTTCCAGGCTGGGGAAAATATCATTGCTCAAAGGGTACTCGGGCGCGGTAGCCGGCGTGGACGCACCTGGTTTTCCTGTGAGCTGCCGCTTGCTGGCCTGTCCAAACCGACTCTCCACGTGACTTATTATTCAGAAGAACGGCTGAGAAAATGCAATTTTGAGTTGATGGTCGATGGGGAGCCTCTGGCCAAGGAAGAAATTACCCGCGTTGCTACTCCGAAATTCATAGAAAAAGAATATCTGCTTCCCGAAAAGTTGATAAAAGGGAAAAACAAGGTCACGGTAAAATTCCAAGCTGAGCCCGGAAGCGAAATTGCACCCGTAGTTTTGCTCCGTTTGCTAAAATAAAGCCTGATTTTTTATCCAGTCCTTAACGAAGCAGCAATGTCTTTATTTCATAAGGTTTCAGCTTAAAAGTTATATGACTGCTGGCTGAACTAATTTTCTCGCCCGGACGTTCAACCAGATCAGCTTCATAGACTTCCATTTCTTTTGGCAATTCCAGTGTGGCCTCAGTTTCCTGGCCAAAAATTTCGTAAAGGCGAACAACAAAACCCGGGCTTCCATAACCTGTTTCTTTCTTTATAGTTGTCAGCACAACATTTTCTGGCCCGAGACGCAGGAAAGATTTTTCAGCCGGCAAAGTTCCAGGATGAATCATTGCTTGGTAGGCCCGCAATGGGCAGTTGAATTCCATTGCTTTCCGAAAACTCAAGCCTTCTTTCCAGCTTCCGCTATGTGGATAGAGCGAATAAGCCAGTTCGTGCCTGCCGCGGTCAGCTTCTGGATCTGGATAAGTAGCTCCCCGTATTACCGACAAGCGCATCACGTTGTCTTTGACATCAAAGCCATAGCGAGAATCATTGAGCAAGCTGAGGCCAGCTTTTTCTTGACCATCGCTAACATCTATCCACTTTATGGCTGGCACTTCATTGCCAATAGCGGGACGAACAATAGCCCCAAAAGGTATTTCAAAAGTGGCAATTGGGTTGATCGCGGCCACCGGAAAAGCGGCTTTGACCATAACATTTCTTTCCTGCCAATCAAGCCTCATCCGGACATTGACCTGCGGCCAGCCTGAATAAAGCTGAATATCTTCGATGAATTTTGAATGGCGGAAATTATGTTCAACTTCAATGGTGGCTCTGACAGGTCCTTTCTCTAAAACCTTTATCGCTGCGCCCTTCTCGCCCAATTTTTCCAGCGTCTCCTTGAGTCCAATCTGCCAGGCAGACATACTGGGTGGCTCATCAGCGATGGCTTCCAGCACATTACCCTCACCAGACAAAAACTCGCGGCCGAGCTTCTTTTCCTGTAGGCTCTTCCACCAGCCAGTTTTCGGATCGAGAGTCAGCTTGATAAACTCATTCTCCAGGACTTTATTTGAGGCCACCAAAGAAGTTTTGTATTCCCCGGAAGAATCGGCTTCCACTACCCGGAATGTTTTATAACCTAAAGAAGGCACATCCTTAGCGATAAAAAGCACTTTGACTTTCCATTTAGTTAACGCCTTTCCTTGATCCAATTTCTGAGCTGAATCTTTCTCGCCCGGATATTTCTCTATCTTCAACACCTGGGAAGGAACCTCGGCTCCGCTGGCATCCAGAATTCTTATCGCCTTGACTGGATAATTTAAAATTAGCTCACCCTCGACCGGGCCAATTCTTTCCCACGGCAGTGAATTGAAGACCACCAGCGGCCAGCCTTTCCCCCGGGTTTCTACAAGGTTAGAAATAGTTTCGAGAGAAAAATTCAATGCCCGCTGTCCCCTTTTTTCGGCTTCATGATAGTATCCTTGCACTTCGTCATAAACTGGCCCGATGGCTGAGCCGTCCAGGATGTCATGGAACTGATTACGCAGGACAATCTTCCAGGCTTCATCAATATCCCGATCAGGATAATAATCGCGGGCCCCAACGAGACGGGCTAGGCTCGAGAATTTTTCAGCATCGAGTAGTAGATTCTCCAGCCGCCGATTAAATTTTTTCGTCTCCACCTGGGTGGTATAGCAACCAGTCAAGGTAAAATTTAGTTCCCGGTTGACCACTGGATATTTAACCGGCAGTTTTTCTATATTTCGAAAATAATTTTCTGGTCTGGCAAATTCAAACCGTGGCTGGTCCGGTTGAGCTCTATACTTCAGAATCGCCTGGATGTCTGAATCACGCGGACCTCCTCCATGGTCGCCGGCTCCATAAAGCAGCATGAAATTCTTAATCGGCGTCTGCTGGTAAGCTTTGAGCAGCAAATCCCTGACGCCATCTTTCAGACTAACTAAGTACCAGCCAGGCGGCACATAGCCAAGAACGCGGGAGCCATCCTCTCCCTCCCACCAGAATACCACGGTATTCTCCGGGGCGCAGCGCTCAAAAACGTAATAATCTATTCCCGCTTTTTTTAGAATCTGGGGAAGCTGCCAACTGTGACCGAAAGAATCAGGATTCCAGCCCACTTTAACCTCGAAACCAAACTTGTCCAGAAAATAGCGCTTCCCGTAAAGAAGCTGGTGGGCAAGAGACTCGCCATCCGGCATGTTCAAATCCGGCTCTACCCACATTCCACCCACCGGAATCCACGTCCCTTCTTTTATTTTCTGCCTTATCTCCTGGAAAAGTTCGGGATATTTTTGTTCGATGGCTTCATAAAGCGCGGCCTGGCTCTGGGCGAAAGTCAACCCGGGCAGGCGGTTCATCTGCCGTAAGGTCCCCCAGAAAGTCATCGGGCCAACTTCATGCACTGTTTCTTCCCAGCGCCATAGCCAGCTCAGGTCAATATGGGCATGACCGATGAGAGAAGCAGTGAGTTCCCGGGGATTTATTTTTGGCTGCTCATTTTTCTGCTGACTAAAAAGCAATCCCAGACCCAGCACCAAAATTAGAAAAATGAAAATAACCGACTTTTTAATTTGTTTTTTCATCTTGCCCCTCCTGGAAAGTGTTCATTATATTAGCTTGGTTTTAGCTTATGAATTCTGGCCTGCCTGTTATTTTAAGCAACTCCTTCCAATAACAAGAACCAGCAGATCACCAGCTATATTTTCTTTTGTTTAATATTTTTTTGCAAATTCCTGGTGTCACTACCTCAGACATCAGAAAACTGACAACAGAAAGAAAAGAACAAAAATGGAAAAATCAAACTTACCTTTTAAAACCCAAGTCATTTCCATCAGTTACCTTAAGTTAGCCTTTTTTCCATTTCAGCTTCGCCCCTTCTGGCATCCAGAGTACCTGGTGTGGATTCTTTTTGAGCGCCACTTAACTTCGATGCCACCCACGAGAAGCAGTTGATGGATAAAATTATGCCAAACTTACTTTGAAATTTCTTTTGTCTTCATAAATGTTGACATTATTGGCGCTTGGGAGTACAAAGGAGATGAAAGGATGGGGTCATGGACCTAACAAAATATTCACTAAAGGATTTATTGCTAACCGCTCTTAAAAGCGAAATAGAAGCCAGGGATTTTTATAAAACCCTGGCCGAGCCGGTGGAAAATTATTTCCTGAAAGATCGAATTCTCTTTCTCTCAGCTGAGGAGGAAAAACACCGGCGGGTTTTTGAGCAGATGTATCAACAGCAGTTCCCTGGCGAGAAGTTGGTGCTTCCAGAAAAAAGCCCGGTGCCACTTCCCGGCCTAAAAATAGAAAAAGAAACCGTGCCGATAAGCGAGGTTTTCTTTGTAGCCATGCAGGCGGAAAAAGCCGCTCACGATTTTTACCTTGAATTTGCTAAGCATTTTCCACCTGAATCTGAACAGTCTAAGCTCCTGGTGTACATTGCTTCAATGGAAATGGGGCATTATCATCTTCTAAATTTAGAAAGGGAAAATGCTCTGCGCACGGAAGATTTTGAAGTAACTCTGCCGATGGCTCATATCGGTCCCTAAATTTTAGCTAATTGCTCGTGGAACCAAATATTTAATTCATCGAAAGCATTAAACCACTCAAGCAAATTCAACGCTATACTATAATTTTGTTAAGACATTTCTCTATCTAAGATCAGTTAGCGAAGCTTTATCTATAGATGTTAATTTACTCACTTTTCGCTAAAAACCTGCCGGGGCACCTTTTTTCTTAAAAATTAAAGGAAAGCGAGACCTGTAGACTCCTCGGCGCTCCCAGGCCATAGGTTGTCCCAGAGACCGCATCATCCATGGCCTTGATTACCGAAATATATTTTTCATTCAGAAGATTATTGGCTTCAAAAGACAATTTAAGACTGCCCTTTCCTTTAATTTCTTTTAGATAATTTAACTTAAAATCGATAATCGAATAAGGGGCTACCCTTTCATTATGCTGGCAATCTCCATATCTGGTCCCCAGGGCTCGCCACTGAATGACGAATTCAAAACTCCTGGGCCTGAGGATTAAGCCAGAATTAAAGCTCCACTCGGGCACATCGACTATTTGTAATCCTTTAACCGGCAGAGTTAATCCATTGTAGGAAATATTTTCGGCATAAACTATATGGCTAAAGGTCGGATTAATCAAAAGCGTAAGCCAGTTTGATAAATAGACATTTGTGCCCAGCTCAAAACCAAGAGCGTTGGCTTTCCCCACGTTTTCCTGATAATTCACCGGCTTGCCAGTTGATGGATCAATTACTCTAATATCTGTAACTGTGGTCAAGATATCCAAGTGCTTGGCCCAGAATAATGAGGGATTAAATTCAAGGTGATTCCTTCTTATTCTTAATCCCAAGTCAAGGTCGTAAGATTGTTCAATCCCTCTACCCTGAAATAATTCATTTAGATTAACACCAGCCGCCAGAAATTGTGGCCTCAGACGATTGTACAAACTAATGAGAGGTAAATAGGAATAAGGCCTGATAAAATTGCGGCCAAAACTTATATATGCCTCCAAATTAGGATTAAAATCATAGGACAGGCCGGCCGTCGGCAATAATATTTTATAAATTCTTTTTTCCCGGTCGAGATCCGGGGCCCGGTCGAGGTAAGGGTTGCCATTCGAATCATACTTGGTCACATAGCCCTTACTGGCTGGGTCGACAAAAGAAAAATATTTAATTCCCGCCTGCCAGTTGAACCTACCGCTCTGGCCGGATATTTTTAAATAAGGACTGTTTAAGTGCGAAGCACCAGTTGCCGCCACCACTCCATAACCTCTATAAGTTAGAGTCCCATTGCTATTAATCCAGTAATTTTGCGTTGAAATATTCATATCTGAACGCTCAAAATGATACCCAACCAAGGCTTTGAATAAATTGAAATCAACCAATGCCTCAGAAATAATTCCTTCACGGTTGATATCTCTAACTCTTTCCTGAACCCCGGGTTTATTCTGAATATTGGGAGACCCATCCCAGATCAAGGCTTTTTCCTTAGAAAAATATGGCTTAAAAGTTAATTTTGTTTTCTCCGAAGCTCTAATAAACAAGCGTGCAAATAAATCAAGGTTTTTGTTTTTTTCTTTATTAAAATCATAATAAAGATAATCTTGAGCTGGCAGACCGGTCAAAGCCTCATTAAAATCCAAGTCATAGTTATTTGTCATATCCTGAATTTCAGCGTACCTCAAGAAGCGGTATTTAAACTGCCTGAAGTCATTAAAATTTCCCCAAAGGCTTAAATTAACGTTTTTCCCTATTGGCTGCACGAAGGTAAAATTAAAATTATTTCTCGGACTAATATTCCCCGGGCCTTTCCATTTATCCTGACCAGCATAAGAATAAGAAAAGGAGAATTTTGAGCCAAAGGGGCCAATTTTCCCGGAATCAAGACGAGTAAAAACCCTTCTAAAATCAAAATTACCATACGACGCAGAGAGCTTAAAAGAAAACTGCTCTCTGGCCCATAATGGCCTCAGAATAATTGCTCCTGCTCGGTTACCAACTGCGGTGCCCAAGTCAACCGGGACAGCCCCTTTATAAAGACCAATGCTTTCAAAATTATCCAGGTCATAAAGATAATCTCTCGGGCCTATAGGGTTGCCGCCATAGTTGGGCACACCTTCCACTGTCATAGTGCCAAGTGTCCCGCTAATTCCTCTTATTCTGATATTTCCCTCTTCCACCGCTAAGTTATTGGCATCGGGAGATTCAAAGACCACGCCTGGAATTATATTGATCGCTTGGGAAATGTTCGCTCGGCCACCCTGAGCTAAAAGCTCAAGTCCTTTGTCGGTTATTTCTGTGCCGCTATAAACAGTTTCATCTGATTGTTTTGTGGGAGCAATAATTTTTTCACCCATAACGACAATTTCTTCTTTTAACCATCCCTGCGGTATTAAAACTATCTCTAACCGAGTTTCTTTTTTGGCTCGGGTAGAGACCTCAACCGTTTCTTCAAGCAGGTTAGGATAAGACACCTTTAATTTATACGACCCGGGCAGAAGCTCAGAAAATCTAAATTGGCCTTTTCCATCGGTTGTTAATTCGGCGATAACCTCTTCCGATTTTGCTTCGCTAATTTTTACCTTGGCGCCTGACAGAACCTCGCCACTTGCTGTTCTAACCACACCCAAAATTATGGCTTTCCCTTCATCCTTTTTTTTCTGGCCAAAAGCTTCAGCCGGAATTACGGCCTGGGCCAGCATCAAATTCACGGACCAAACTATCAAAAAAGGTAGGGCCATTATTTTAAACCAACCCTTTAAACCCATGCTCCAACTCCTTATTTAAGATTATTTCTCTCGGTCAACTTAGAACAAGCCATTCTTGCTTTTTGCCTATTATTCTTTTGTTTATTATGCTTAAATTTAATAGTATTACGATTTTTATATTCGTAACACTCGCCCTATCCTAAATAGTTTTTTTTCGTTTGTCAATAGTATTTTTGCCGGCCTGTTAAAAATAATTTCATTTACAAAATAGTAGGTAAAATCAGGATCGCGGCAGTTCAAAATAGACCTTTTTAAGATAGGGATATTTGATAAAATTGGCCCTAAAATCATATTTAAAAAGCGGGAGGCTTTTCTTCTTACTTTTGGGAAACGAACACTCCAAAAAAACCAAAAAACGTTTCAGAAACCATCATATCCTAAACGGCCATTCTGGTCTTTAAAATCATGTCTAGTCCCGCCTCTTCGGCGGTGATGACCGAATTTTTCAAAGCCGGGCCAAGAGCTAAATCTTGGCGCCTAAATAAACAGTGTTCAATTGTAAGAAACTCAACAAAAGACCAAAGAACTTTTTGCCCCACTATCTAAGACCAGCCCACGAGTTTGGGCTCGCCCAATTCCAATATCTTAGAATCTCCAATAGCTTAGAACAGCAAAATTCTTCTTCTCTCCCACAAAAGGTCCAGCTGAACCAAGTTGCTTAAAATATAAAAGTGCGACCCTCGTAATTTATTACTTCTAAGCCAGCTTCAAAAATATCCTGAAGAGTTTCCCTGGAAATAACTTCCTTCTGACCATGAAAATAAATTTTCCCGGCTCTCATCAAAATAAAACGCTGAGCAAAGCGCAGCGCCAAGTTCAAATCATGGACCGACATCACCGTGATTAATTTTTCTTCCGCCGTCAAATTCCTCACCAGCTTTAATATTTCCAGTTGGTTTTTGGGGTCGAGATTATTGGTTGGTTCGTCCAGCAAAAGGACTTTTGGTTCCTGAGCCAGAGCCCTGGCTAACAAGACTTTCTGCCTTTCACCGCCACTTAGTTCACTAACCTGCCGGAAAGCGAACTCTTCAAGGTGCAGCCACTGGAGAACTTTTTCCACCACGCCCAAGTCCCTGGCTGAAGTATCCCACATTAGATAGGGTTTCCGACCGAGAAGGATGGCTTCAAATACCGTGGTGTTACTGGCGGTTTCAGTCATCTGAGGAAGATAAGCTATTTCTCGGGCCAGCAACTTAGAACTCAGCTTTTCAAGGTTTTGATCATAAAGCCATATTTGCCCGTGCCGCGGCTTAATCAGCCTGACCACTGTTCTAAATAAAGTAGTCTTGCCGCTGCCGTTTGGGCCAAGAACAGCGGTTATTTCGCCCGGGTAAAAATCAGCAGAAATGTCTTTTAAGACTTCGACCTGGCCATAGCCAGCCGAAAGCTCTCTAAGCTTCAGCATGCCAGCCCCTCTTTCTTCTAAGAAGTAACAGGAAAAATACCGGCACCCCGGCCAGCGAAGTTATGATACCAACGGGCAAAACTACCGGACTCAGGAGGCTTCGAGCCAAAAGGTCAGCCGCCAGAAGAAAACAAGCTCCAGAGAGGACCGAATAAGGAAGAACAAAGCGATAATCATTACCAACGAGCAACCGCACAAAATGAGGAGAAATCAACCCGAGAAAGCCAATAATGCCAAAAAAGGCTGTCACCACCGATACCACCAGCGCCGATAAAAACAGCCCCAGGAGCCTCAGCCTTTCTAACTTCACGCCCAAGCTTTTGGCCACTTCTCCGCCCCAGAGTAAAGCATTTAAATTCCAGCGCTCGGAAAAAAGATAAATAAAGGCTGGTAAGAAACAGAAAAAAATCAGCCTATTTTCCGGCCAGCCAGCCTTCCCCAGGTCACCGAACATCCAGAAAACCGTGGCCGCTACCTGGACATCAGAAGCAAAATATTGCAAAAACATAGTGGCCGAGCCAAAAAGGCTGCTCAGAGCCACGCCTGCCAGAATAATGCTTTCGGCGGTTACCTTTTTAAGGTAAGCGATTATAAGAATCAGTCCAACAGCAGTCAGGGCACCGAGAAAAGCCAGGCCGGCCACGGTATAACTTCGAAATATGCTGACCGCTTCCGCTCCATAGCTGTGGGCCTGACCAGCTCCAAAAATTATTATGGCCAGAGCTGCACCAAAACCAGCTCCATGAGAAACGCCAAGGGTAAAGGGCGAAGCCAGCGGGTTGCGAAGGAGGCTTTGCATGACCGCACCCGCTAACCCTAAGGCTGCTCCCGCCAGCACTGCTCCCACCGCCCTCGGCAATCTGATATTCCAGAGCACAAACGATAAGTCAGACTTATTTAAAAGAGCTTGCTTCAATTCCCAAATATTAAATTTAATCGACCCCGTGGCTATCGACAAATAGAACAAGAAGATTAAAAGGAGGCTCAAGCCAAGTCCAAACCATAACTTTTTTCTTATTCTATGACGATAAGCTTTAAGAAGAAATTTATCGGAAAGTGCCTCCGACTGAACACGGCTTTCTTTTTCAATTTTAAGGCTTTCAGAAGGCTCATCGGCGATGGAGGTCTTTTTAGAATTTATCATTCTGTCCATCTCTTATTCAGTTTTCCATTTTAGCCAAATTAAGAAAGAGACCTTGCCGCCAGATTTTATGGTTATTTATGGTCAAATGGTTATTTATGGTCATTTGGTCACCATAATTTTAATGAGCTTGGTCATCTAAGCTTTATCCCGCTTTCTGAAAACTCCACTTGTCTAAAACCAGCATAAGCTGCTTTTAACCAATCCAACACCTCGGCTCCAACGAACTCTTTAATTATCTTCCTGGCCATTTTTTCTGGCTCAACATCAGAAAATCTATCCGGATAAATGGTCTGACCGATAAAATAGGCATTAGCTATTAACACTTCAAGGTTCGTGCGATAAAAATTAAAAGGGAAAACGGTGAAAACTTTATTCTGACGGACGGCAGAAAGATGTTCGTAATATGAGCGATTCTTAAGATAATTTTCATTTATGAGCGTTAGGCCAGCGGCATCAAGGAAAATATATTCCGGGTCCCAAGCTAAAAGTTTTTCTTTATCGATAAAAACATGACCCTTTTGTTTAAGCTCGTCAGCCACATTAATCGCCGTAAGCCACAGAAGTGGAGGGTAATTAATTTCAGTGCTCGTCAGCCCATGAGCCCCCCGAGCCGAAATACCGCCGATATAAACAGAAACAGGCTTAACCCCAGCAGTTCGATGGCGTAAATCTTTTTCACACTCATCGATGAACCGGTTAATTTCCTCAGCTCTCTTTTCTCGGCCAAGCAGTTGACCGAGGAAAGCCAAAGATTTTTTTATTACCGGAAAATCAACTCCATTAG
Organism: Candidatus Aminicenantota bacterium; assembly: GCA_002877915.1. Classification (GTDB taxonomy): domain Bacteria; phylum Acidobacteriota; class Aminicenantia; order Aminicenantales; family Saccharicenantaceae; genus Saccharicenans. The sequence continues at coordinate 1,372 of PNJE01000148.1, read as the reverse complement.
TACCGGCATAGCTAAGAACGACGGATGGCAAACCAGTTCTACTTTGAACAAGCTCAGCCACCTCCGGTTCAAAGGTCAAAACCAGGTCAGGATGAAGTTTAATGAGCACTTCGAGGTCGGGCAGCTTGCCTGGTCCACCCTCTCCAACCAAAGGAAGTCTTTCAATCAGGCTACAAATAGCAGCCTGATAAGGGCGTAAAAAAATTCCTGATTGGGGACTTGTGCCATTAAGGAGATTTTTATTTTTTTCTATACCCTCTACTCCTATCACTAAATCGGCAGCCTGAAGGTAAACCACGTATCTTAAAGAACCGTTAAGGGCAACAATCGTTCTGACCTTTTCCGGGATAGCCACTTGACGGCCGGCCAGGTCAGTAATTAACTTAGAGGAATTCATTGCTTTAGGCCTGAAAATATCTCCTCGGGAATACTCTGAGCCAAATAACGTTGGGATCAAGATCAAATTAATTATTAAAAAGAAAAGAAGGAAAAAGACAAGCCCGTTTTCCCTCGCCTGCTGGTTGAGAAATTTGTCATTTCTTACTTTCTTTCTGTTTAACTTATTTAACTTAGCAAAAACAGAATAATTTCGGCTATCATACCCTGGAAAGCAAAAAATATCAGTCAAAAAATAATTGGTGGCCGAAAACCCGGGCAAGTTTTTCCATAGCGATTTTACTTTCACCAGCTTTTTCTTAATTCTTGTATCGCTAAAAATGGCTTCCATTTTAATCCGGCAAATTTTTCCTTAAAATTAAGCTTATCAAGCTAAGAATTTTGGTCGATAATTTTTAAAAAATTTATTTCTCACCAGGCTCTCTATAAGGAATGTAGATTTTAATATCAAAGACCGGCGTTCCGTCATACATATCCAGCCCCTTTATTTTAATGATATTCTTATCAATATTCAGGATTTTAAGAACAGAAAGACCAAGCGGATTAGGTCGCCGCGGAGAACAAATACTAAAAACTCCTCTCATTTCCTCAAGGTGCGGAGGCTTCTGGATTAGCTTATCCAAGCTGAAAGGTGGAGAAAGGTGAAAACCAAAAATTACTACAATTAAGTCACCAGGCTTTAAGCCAGTCAGGCCATCCTGATATTCCGGCCTCAGAACAATTTCGCCTTCCAGTTCAGAAGCCGACCAGTGTCGGGGAAGCTCCGAATGCTGGTGTCTAACATAGCCAATTGGCTTAAAAACAAATTCTTGTTCCAATATTTTTTCTTTTTCCTCCATGGGTTACACCTATTATGAGGCCAGCCGAATTTTCCTTTCTTTTTAGTGTTACGAATTTAATTTTTATAATACTAAAGACTTCTTGTCAAGTTAATCAAGGTTTTAAATTGTGGAAGCCTAAATCAAAAAACTTTTCT
>PNJE01000128.1 GCA_002877915.1 Candidatus Aminicenantota bacterium | reverse complement strand
GGAAACGAGCTAAGCGGATAGCCGGGCTAATAAGCTAACAAATTGTTTTAAAAACTTAAAGAATAAATTAAAATCTTTGTAGGCTTAAGATTTAAATCAAGGATTTCAAGGAGAGCAAAATGGAAGGGACGCAGGCTTTCTTGCGCGGGCAACCAACGGAGATAAAAAAGAGAACGGCTGGCAACTGGTTGGCCCGGCTCAACCTAGTTGGCTTTTTGTTGATGGTCGTGGTCAATTACTTAGCCAACGCTCTGCCGCTAAACCATTTGACTACCGGCGAGCTTTCAGATAAATACCCCAACCTGTTTGTCCCGGCCGGCTTCACTTTTTCCATCTGGGGAGTGATTTACATTCTTTTGGCAATTTTTGTCTTCTTTTCGGTGAAGCATGCTGTTACCAGGCAAGAAGTTTTCCCAGCTTTTAAAAAAGTCGGGCTACTATTTTTCCTGACTTGCCTGGCCAATGCCGGCTGGATTTTTGCCTGGCATTTTCAGAAACTAATTTTATCTCTGCTAATAATAATATTGCTGCTGATTTTGCTGATAATCATCTATCAAAGGCTTGACCAGCGTCCTAACCAAGAAAAGCGACAAGATAAATTTCCAGCCAAGCTGCCGTTTAGCATTTACTTAGCCTGGATTTCAGTGGCTACGGTGGCTAACGCCACAGCTGTTCTGGTTGGCTTGGGCTGGAATGGGTTTGGCCTCAGCCAGCAGTTCTGGACGGTAGGCGTTCTGGCGCTGATCTTAATTTTGACCCTGATTTTCATCTTGAAAAAGAAGGACCTGCTTTATGGCTTGACGGTTTGCTGGGCGCTTTTCGGCATCTATTATAAAAGGATCCACGACACCGCCGCCGCTGACCGGGCGATTGAAATAGCTGTCCTCACCGGCCTGGCCCTAATTCTGCTGTCCCTCGTCTTTCGAGTTATCGCTCATCCCCGAAAATCCAGTCTAACATAGCCAAATTTTACCGAAGATTTATTTCGCTCGGCTTCCCTGGGCCAGTTGGAAAATAGAAAAATGACTTTTCTTCAGTCGGTTTTATAACTTTAGCTGAAAACTATTGTTTTCTTCCACCGGTACTTCTATCCAAAGCAATTCCTGCCGCTCCCCCTCTATATCAGTTAAACAGAAAATAAGATAAAATTTAGTTGCTGGAAGGCACAAAAAATGGGCTCTGACCGAATAAAAGAAAGACGCAAAGAACCTGTAA
>PNJE01000077.1 GCA_002877915.1 Candidatus Aminicenantota bacterium | reverse complement strand
GAAGAGTTTCAGCCATCGTGTCGATGGTTTCCTTTTTTACTGGTCGTCCGCATTTCAAGCAGTGAACAGTTCCCAGTCGGGCATACAGGACTCGCAAGAAATCATATATTTCAGTAACTGTCGCCACGGTTGATCTGGGATTTTTGGAGGTGGCTTTCTGTTGGATGGCAATGGCTGGAGGAAGACCCTCTATTAACTCGGCGTCTGGCTTGTCCAGTCTTTCCAAGAATTGCCGGGCATAAGAGGAAAGAGATTCTAAATAACGTCTCTGTCCCTCAGCATAAAGAGTATCAAAAGCCAGAGAGGATTTCCCTGAGCCACTTACCCCGGTGATTATTATCAGCCGGCCAACTGGTAGATCCAGGTCAATATTTTTTAGATTATGGACTTTGACTCCCCGCAGGGCAATTATTTCTTCCATGAGAAAAAATTATACCCTGAATGGCAGCTGATAGTAAGGCTGCAGCAAATTGTCTTTAGCTCTGATATAATCTGAGGACTAATGAAAATATTAGTCCTTCTGGGGCTGGCCCTGGCGCTGGCGATGGATGCTTTTGCGGTCACCGTTGGTCTATCCTGTTCCCGGTTAAAGTTGAATCATCGTCAAACTTTCAGGCTGGCGGCGTCCTTTGGCCTGTTTCAATTTATAATGCCAATAATCGGCTGGTTAATCGGGGAAAATCTATTAAAATTGATTTCTTCCTATGATCATTGGCTGGTTTTCGGGTTGCTTCTTCTGGTCGGGTTTAAAATGATAATAGAATCTTTTCGTTCAGATGATGATAGATATCAGGGAAAGGATCCTACCAGTGGGTGGACACTTTTACTTCTGGCGCTGGCCACCAGTCAGGATGCTTTGGCCACGGGACTGAGCTTACCGGTTATCGGCCTTAATATCTGGCTGGCTTCAATAGTGATTGGGGCAGTTGCTTTTAACCTTACTCTATTAGCCAACCGGGTAGGACTTTTCTTGGGAAAATCCTTTGGTCATCGAACTGAGATTTTAGGTGGCCTTATTTTGATCTTGATTGGAATTAAAATTCTTTTTGATCATCTTAAATGAATCATTTTTGACATTTATTTTGTTTTTTCTATAATAACTTATACTTGAAAGAGAGAACAGTTAATTGATTTAAGTCTGGAGCATTGAATGGCGAGGAGGCTGATTGATTTTTGGAGTTGGAACAGACATCATTGAAGTTCAGCGAGTAGAAGATAAACTAAATCGCACGCCGGGTTTGAAAGAAAAGCTATATACTCAGCTGGAAATTTCTTATTGCGAGAGCAAAAAATTCCCCCCGCAACATTATGCCGCCCGCTTTGCTGCCAAGGAGGCTTTCCTGAAGGCTCTGGGAACCGGCTGGAGTGGGGGATTGAAGTTTTCTGAGATAGAAATTCGTAATTTGGAATCGGGCCAGCCAGTGATTGAAGTTTATGGCCGGGTTAAGGAAATGTGTGGGGCCCAGGGCATAAATCGCTTTACAGTCTCATTATCCCATCTTAAAACCTACGCCGTAGCCACGGTGATTTTGGAAAAAATTAATGAAGATATGGAGGAAATATGACTAACTTTGGTAATTACGAAGAAAGGGTAAAAGGCTTTTCTTGGGCCCTAAGTGAGCAAGAGCTTGGATATCAACCCGGTCAAATAATCAACATCGGTTGGTATTGCTCTGATCGAATCTGCCAGTTAGGGAAAGCCGATAAAACAGCTCTTATCTGGGAAGGCTTTACCGGGGAAAAGAAAATATTCAGTTATAATGATATCCGGCTCTATTCCAATGTTTTCGCTCAGTTCCTGACCGATCTGGGAATCAAAGCCGGGGATAGAGTCTGTCTTTTTATGGACCGGGTGCCGGAGCTATATATCGGGTTCGTCGGTATCCTGAAAACAGGAGCCATTGCTCAACCGCTTTTTTCAGCCTTCGGGGAGGAATCGCTTTTTATTCGGCTGGAAAACGCTCAGACGTCAGCCATTTTTACCCAAAAAAAGCATGTTTCTAAGGTCAGGAAGATAAGAGAAAGATTGCCGCATTTAAAGCATATTATTATTGTCGATTATGATGGGAAGACTCCCCTTCAGGCAAGGGAGGTAGCCTTCTCCATGGAAGGGTCAAAAAAGGTTGAACACTATGATATTTATCCCACTTACGCCGAAACTCCTTCGGTTCTTCATTACACTTCCGGGACCACCGGAATGCCCAAGGGAGTTCAACATGTCCATTACTCTCTTATTTCTCAATATCTCACTGCTAAATGGGTTCTGGATCTCAAAGATGATGATATTTATTGGTGTACAGCCGACCCTGGCTGGGTAACCGGGACTTCTTACGGAATAATTGCTCCTTTTAGCTTGGGTATTACTCAGTGTGTTCTTGACAGTGGATTTTCGGCTGAGGCCTGGTATAAATTCATCGAAAAAAACCGGGTCACCGTTTGGTATTCGGCCCCGACCGCCATCCGGTCATTAATGAAGGCCGGGGATGAAATAATAAAGAAATTTGATTTGTCTTCCCTCCGTCACTTGGCCAGCGTCGGAGAGCCTCTCAACCCAGAAGCCGTCAATTGGTCAATCCGGGTTTTTGGAAAACCATTCCATGATACTTACTGGCAAACCGAGACCGGTTGTATTGTGATTACTAACTTCCCAGGTATGCCGGTAAAGCCCGGTTCAATGGGCCGACCTTTCCCTGGTATTACGGCCACGGTTCTTAATCCCAACAACTACGAGCCTTATCCTGAACCCGGGAGAATTGGCCTCATCGGGCTGAAACCGGGCTGGCCATCAATGATGCGGACTTACTGGAATAATGAAGAAGCTTATAAAAATAAATTCCGCAATGGCTGGTATTTGACCGGTGACCGGGCCAGAATTGATAAAGAAGGTTATTTCTGGTTTGTTGGTCGGGATGATGATGTTATTAATACTGCTGGTCACTTAGTAAGCCCGTTTGAAGTAGAATCAGCCCTATTGGAGCATCCCTCAGTAGCCGAGTCAGCTGTCGTCAGTAAGCCCGATCCGATTAACATGGAAGTGGTCAAGGCTTTTGTAACTCTAAAACCGGGCTTTACTCCCTCGAAAGACCTGGAACTTGATATTATGAATTTTATCAGGAAAAAACTTTCACCCCTGGCGATGCCCCAGGAAATAGAATTTGTTGATTCCCTGCCGAAAACCAGAAGTGGCAAGATTATGCGACGGATTCTCCACGCTAAGGAGTGGGGCGAGGAAATTGGAGATACCTCCACCCTGGAAAATGATTGAGAATAAAAGAAACAGTTGAAAATTGAAGCCGATTGATTCAGAATAAAATATTCAGAAGATGGTTAAACCAGATTAAAAGGAGTTAAAAGATGGATGAATTGAAAGAAATAATCAAGAATTATGTAATCAATGAATATCTCGAGCCCGACAGTGAGCCAATAGACTATGATACCCCTCTTATCTCCGGTGGCATTGTTGATTCCTTTTCCATGGTCTCGCTGAAAAGGTTCCTGGAAAACAAGTATAATATTCAAATCCCGGATGAAAAAGCTACTCCAGAAGCTTTTGACTCGGTGAACAAAATAGCCCAGCTGGTAAGAGAATTTATCAAAGTTTGATCTGGATATTGGAAAGGTCAGGCCGGTTTTCCTGGTCTGGCTGAATTTTAAGATAAAAGGAGGAGACCATGGCTTTTTCCGATAGCGTCAGGCAATTATATCAGGAACAATTAAAGGCCTTGCGAGAGGCCGGGATTTTTAAAGAAGAGAGATTTATTCATTCTCCCCAAGCGGCTGATATAGAAGTAGAATTTCCAGCTGGTTCATCACTCAAAAAAGTCATCAATATGTGTGCCAATAATTATCTTGGTCTTTCCAGCCATCCCGAGGTAATCAAAGCTGCACATGAAGGTCTGGAAACGCACGGCTTCGGCATGTCTTCAGTGCGTTTTATCTGCGGAACTCAGGATATTCACAAAAAGCTGGAAGAAAAGATGACCGAGTTTTTGGGCACAGAAGATACCATCCTTTTCCCTTCCTGCATGGATGCTAACGCTGGAGTTTTTGAGGCCATCCTAACGAAGGATGATGTCATTATTTCTGACCGCTTAGTGCATGCTTCCCTGATTGATGGTATCAGACTATGCAGTGCTATGCATGATACTTATAAGCATTCTGATATGGAGCACCTGGAACAAAAGCTCCAGATGTATCAGGACAAGCGACTCAGACTGGTAGTCACCGACGGTGTCTTTTCCATGGATGGAGACACAGCCAAGCTTGATAAAATGGTTGAGCTTTGCGAAAAATACAATGCTATGCTGCTGGTTGACGATTCTCATGCGACCGGCTTTATAGGTAAGACTGGCCGGGGAACTCATGAAAAATACGGAGTAATGGGAAAGATCGATATCATCACCACTACTTTCGGTAAAGCCCTCGGTGGAGCGACTGGAGGCTGCGTTTCCGGAAGAGCTGAGCTGGTGGAAATGTGCCGCCAGAAAGCTCGGCCCTATCTTTTTTCTAATACCATTGCTCCGGTCATTATTGCTGGGATCCTCAGAGTACTGGAAATTCTATCTGCTACTACTGAGCGTCGTGATAAGCTGGAAAGAAATACAGAATACTGGAGGAAAGGGCTGATGGAAGCCGGTTTCATTCTCAAGGAAGGTGATACCCCGATTGTGCCCATCATGCTATTTAATGCCAAGCTGTCACAGGATTTTTCCAAGGCTCTTTATGATGAAGGGATATATGCCATCGGCTTTTTCTTCCCGGTTGTTCCCCAGGGGCAGGCCAGGATCAGAACGCAAATTTCTGCGGCTCATGAAATTCACCATCTGGATAAAGCCCTGGAGGCCTTTACCAAGGTGGGCAAAAAATTTGATATTCTGCACCGCAGCAAGCAGGAAATTATAGAAATGTATGGCTTATGAGAAAGTAATCTGCTGGGCTAAAAATTTATAATAGAAAAGGACTGAGGTTTTAATCCAACTGGAAGGCAATTAATAAAAGCGGTTTAGTCTAAGTAAACGGGAGAATTAGATTTCCGGGCGAAAGTTTTAAGGGAGGAAGCTTAATAAAATTTTCAGAAAAAGTAATAAAAAGCAGTCAGAAGTCGGATATTAGAAACTGTCCTTAAAGGAGAAACCTGCCCTCGATTATCAAGGCTCCCATAGGTGGCGGAAGTCAATTCAATTTCTTCGGCTAATCTAATTTTCCCGGCGTTATAGATAAAACGAGGAGCCAGCCTGAATAGCCTGGCTATATTGTCACCTCGGCTATAAATCGGCCCGATAATCTCCTTAGTAGCACCAAGATTTTTGCAGTAACCAGAAAATAATCCGGCCTGCCATTTTTCCCCGTTGGTTTGAATTTCGAGCCAGGCCGCCCCGGTATTTATTGGCGTATAAATTCTGTTTCTGATGATTGGATCAACAATTTGCTGAGCAGCATAACCGCCAAGCATCGTCAGATGGTGCAGGTTACCTCCATAAACTAATTGAGCTTTTATGGTTATTGGCTGGGTGGTCAGGCGACTGTAAATAAAACCGGCAGCCGAGGTCACCGATTCATCAGCCTGATAACCGGTTTCTGTGGCCAGACGGGGAACAATTTTAAGCAGGTTTATTCCCCCACCTAACAAAAGATTTTTAAGATTTAGCCCGAGCTTAAAATTAAATTCTGGCCCGGCAGCATTTCGGAAATAAACAGTACTGATCCCTTCGGGCCCGGTAGAGGCAAAATCTCTTTGAGAAAGTGCGGTAGCCGAGAAGGATATTTTCTTCCAGTTCCAGGTAAAGCGGACCTGTGGAGCTCTGGAAAACGGCTCGAAAGGAGCTCCGGTATTGAAAGAAACGACTTCGGGATAGCTTTCAGTAATAAACATTGGATGCCAGAACTGGCCGATCATCAGCTCAGATTTCCTCCAGTTGAGCTTCAGGTAGGCATGTCTCAGCCGAAAACCATTAATATCGGCATCAGAAACACCAAAAAATTCTCCTTCTAAATAACCTGAAGTCTTGGCCCCCAGAGCCCGGGGCCCAGAAATTTTTAAGGCCATTCTTGTTTGAATAGAAAGAATATGAAAAGAATCCTTGGCGTTAATGTCTTTGCCCGCCGGATCATCCAGAGCATCCTTGGGATAGAGTAAAAAATGGCCTTCCCGGATGCTGACCGTCTGGCGAGTATCATAAATAACATCAGTCTTTATATAGCCACTGAAACTAATGGTAACCTTGTCTTTATCTTCGGCTGCGGCTTTTAAACTTATAAAGCCAAGACTCAGAACGAAAAGACAACCGAGAGCTTTTAAGCGATGGTTTTTTATTTTCATAATGGAGCTATTTATAGCAGAGAGCAATAAATATGTCTATGGGTTTTAAGAGAATGATTTTAATTTCCTATCTAAAAATTTAGCCTTGGTCTTTTTAAATTTTGACTCAGAGAGCTTTTTAATAGTTGAATGTAAAAAATTATAATTTTTGATAAGAGAATAAAGAATCTAAGAGCGAATATTTCTTAGCGCAAGTTAAAAGGGGGATTTTTATCTTAGTGATATTTTCGTGGTTTTTTCATTTATGATTAGCTATCCCTAATGCCACTGAAGATAGCTGCCCAAAATATATAATTTTTATCCATATAGGTTCCGGATTCGCCTAAATTTTAAGTTTAAAAATCATCCTGCTGTTTGGTTAACTTTAAAGGGGAATCTTTCATAATTAGTAGAGATAACAATCGGCTGTAATTTTATAATGTCTTTTTTATTTCCACCAGGTTGGAGTTGACATCAGGTCGAATTTCAAAATTTCTTTTCTTGAAAACGGCAATCATTCGCGGATTATCAGTGGTGGTATAAGCGATAATTTTTTTCACTCCCCAGGTCCGGGCAATTTCAGTACAGTAATCTGTAAGCAGGCCTCCGAGACCTTTATTTTGCCAGGCATCCTGCACGAGGACGGCATATTCGGCTACTGTCCTGGTTGGATCCGCAGTCAAGCGCCCGATTCCCAGCAGATGACGCCGGCTTCCTTCCTGATGCTCAGCCACTATGGCCATTTCTCGGTCGTAATCGATGTAGCAGTACCTGGAAGCTACTTCGTGTGACTGCCAGAAGAAAAAGTAGCGAAAGCGAGAATAAATAGTTTCCTTAGAGCAACTGCCTAATAATTCAAACCACAGGGATTCGTCTTCTGGTCTGATCGGTCTAAGGATAATCTCGGTTCCATCCTGCAGGCTGGCCTTTTTAATGAATTCTTCTGGGTAGGGTCTCAAAACGAGGTGCTCATAAGGCTTTATTTTTTCTGGACTGATTGTCCGGTCGGTAATGATTCGAGCATCAAGGGCGAGAACTTCGGTTGGACTGACCAGGAGAGGATTAATATCAATTTCTTTTATTTCCGGGTAATCGGCCACTAAGTAAGAAAACCTGATGATTATTTCAATCAATTTATCGAGATTGGCACCTGGCCGGCCGCGATAGCCTTTAATCAGCGGCCAGCTCTTGAGCTGTTCCAGTAGCCGACGGGCTAATCTTTCGTTAAGAGGTGGGAAGCACAAGGAACGATCCCCCAGAATTTCAGCCGCGATCCCGCCAGAACCAACCATTATAACCGCCCCGAAAGTTGGATCTTTCTTACTACCAAGAATCATTTCGCTGGCCTCTTTAATTTTGACCATTTTCTGGACGGTAACTCCCTCTATTTTAGCTTCTGGGACTCGTTCTTTAGCTGAAGCAAGAATGCGGTCAAAAGCCACTTCCACCATGTGGTCATCTTCTAAATCCAGAGCTACCCCACCCACGTCTGTTTTGTGAGTTATATCGGGAGAATGAATTTTTAAGACCACCGGGTAACCAATCTCCTGGCTGAGTTTCACAGCTTCATCTTTCGTTTTAGCGATTAACGGCCTGGTAACCGGAATTCCATAAGCCGCCAGAATCTGCTTAGAAATTTCTTCATTCAGAATTTCGGCCCCCTGAGTTAACCAGGGAAGAACCTGCTGGCGGATCTTTTCCCTTTCCACCGGGAATTCAAGTGATATTTCTCGGGGAGTTTCGTAAAGATTTTCTAAATTGCGGGCATAATTTACCAAAATCATAAAAGCCCGGACAGCCTGCTCAGGAGTATTATAGGTGGGGAGACCAGCTTCGTTTAGAAGTTTAAAGGCCTCGCGCATCGACGGACCACCAAGAAAAGCGGCTAAAATGGGCTTCTGAATTTCGGCGGCTATTGGAATGATTTCCTTGGCAATTCCAGGGGGATTGGTCATTGCCTGTGGAGTGACAATTAAAAGAACAGCATCGGTATTCTGATCCTGGAGAGCTGCTCTCACTGCCTTGGCCACCGTTTTGGATTTAGCATCTCCGAGGACATCAATTGGATTTCCGTGGGACCAGGCTGGCGGAAGAGATTGATTCAGAAAATCGATAGTCTGGTCGCTTAGCCGGGCCAACTCGCCCCCGGCCTCAATCAGAGCATCGGAAGCCATAACACCAGGACCGCCGGCATTAGTGACGATAGCCAGGCGCGGTCCCTTAGGAATTTTGTGTCGTCCGATGAGCTCAGCCACGTCGAACATCTCGCCGATTTCAAAAACTCTGGCTAAACCAACTCTTTGGAAAGCAGCCTCGTAAATAGCATCTTCTGAAGCCATGGCTCCAGTGTGGGAAGAAGCGGCTTCGGCTGATTCTGGGAAGCGGCCAGCTTTATAAGCAATTATTGGTTTCGTGCGAGCATAAGCCCTGGCGGCTGACATAAACCTCTTTGGGTTGGAGATTGATTCTATGTAAAGGAGGATGGATTTAGTATTTTCGTCTTCACCAAAATAATCTATGAGGTCACCGAAATCTATATCAATGGCGTTGCCAATGGAAACAAAATAGGAGAAACCTATTTTTTCTTCGAGCGACCAATCGAGGATAGAGGTGCAAAGCGCTCCTGATTGTGAAATAAAAGCAATCTGGCCTTCAAGAGGCATGGCGGCTGCAAAGCTGGCGTTTAGCTGTAAGCCAGGAGAAATAACTCCCAAGCAATTTGGTCCCAAGATACGCATTCCGGGATATTTCTTTTTTTCAGCCAAAATCTGCTCTTCCAAAGCTTTACCTTCAGGGCCAATCTCTCTGAAGCCAGCTGAAATTATGATAATACCCAGTATCCCAGCTTGGCCGCATTCTGCTACCAATTTGGGGACCTGGGGCGCGGGGGCAGTGATCACAGCTAAATCCGGAGTCCGGGGCAGATTTTTTACCTCCGGAAAACAAGGTATACCCATGACCGCTTCAACTGCCGGGTTAACTGGGTAAACCACCCCCCGGTAGCCCCCGGTAATCAAGTTAGAGAGAATTTTCCCGCTGACACTCTTCGGGTTTGGGCTAACCCCGAGCAGGGCTAATCGGTGGGGTTTGAATATTTTATCAAGAGTCTCAAATTCTTCCATCGCTTGGCTCCAGATAAAGAGGCTTTAAATAAACAATGGCTTTTCTTTTTTTCGGAATGATTTTCCGAAAATAAGGTAAAAGCTAAAACAATTTTAATCTAAATCCGGCAGAAATTGTAGAGCCCGGCATTCCATAACCATAAATTAGTTCATATTTCGTGTTGAAAATATTGGCCACTTGGATTAGAAACTCGGCCTTCGGGCTAACTTCATAAGCAAAATACACGCTGGACAGGAAAGCTTGATGGAGAGTGACTAAGGAAGGAGGAACAGAACAGTAATCCAAATCTTTTCTCGGCCCGAGGTAGTTGATCTCGGCTGTTATTATGCCTTGGCTCTTCTTGTAGCCTAAGCTTAAGAACCCTGAACCTCGTGGTCGCCTTAAGAGTTCGCTACGGTCATCCAGGTTTAAAGCTTTAAGCTGGGTCCAGCCCAGGCGGCCATCAATTCCCGGCAGGAGATGGAAATTTAAGGAAGCTTCAATTCCCCGGGTTAAAACCTGCCCAACATTAGCATAACCGGAGCCAAAATAAAATTCGATTAAATTATGATAACGAGTCTGGAAATAGCCAAGAGAGAAAGAAATCCAATTACTGAATTTTTTTTCGAAGCCGACATCCCAGCCGAGATTTTTTTCTGCTTTTAAGTCCGAGTTGCCTATCGGGCCATAAATGCTCTGGGGAGCATAAAGCTGGTAGAGCGAAGGAGCTTTAAATCCGGTTCCCAGGGTAGCCCTAATTCGGGCCTCTATTTCGGGGAATTCGAGATTAGCAGCTAATCTATAGGTTAGAGCCTGGCCGAATTGCTGATGGTGGTCAAGCCGAAGGCCAGAAATCAAGGAAAGCCGATTGACTGGCTTCCAAATATCCTGGAAATAAATGGCGGTTAATTGGGCGGCTTTCTCTGGGAAGTTGCTATTGTATATTCCATAGGGAGAGGTGTAAGTATCGTCAGACTGGCCAGCTTCTTTCTTGTATTCAAAGCCAAAAACTGCCGTCTGCTGCGAAGAGATATAAAAATTATTCTGCCAGTCTAATTTAAAGAAAGTGCTTCGATAAAAGGCAATTTCGCTTTCTCCTGGGTGAAGGTCATCTGGTTCATTGCAGTTGTCGCGTCGACTTTTTTCTAACCCTAAGATTAATTTTTGTTCCCAGCGGTGATTTAAAAGGAAGTAATTAATTTCAGCCCGGTTAAAAAGAAATCTGGTTTTCTGGGTATAGTTAGGGTCATCTCCATAAGGTCCGCCAAAACTGTCCAAATCCGCCCGCGCTTGTAAGGCCCTGGTCTGCCAGCTAAAAAAGATGTTGTCTGAAAACCGGTATTTAATTTTGAAAGCCAGGCTCTGCTGACCGAAGCCATCTGGTTCGGTATTTCCGGGTAAATTCTGGCTGGCGGCGGAAACGCCCCGGGTGTTAAATAAGCCCGCTTGCAGCTGAAAGGCTAAACGTCCAAAATTTTCGGCCAGCTTAAAGTTGCCTTGCCAGGTTCTTAATGAGCCAAAAGAACCAAAAAGCTCGGCTTCCTTTTTTTCTGGGTCGTTGGTAACTAAATTAACCACGCCGGCCAGAGCATCTGACCCGTAAAGAGTGCTTTGAGGGCCGCGCAGTATTTCTATTCTGTCTATTAAGTTTAAGTTAAACAAATTGAAATTATAGGAACGAGCAGGCGAAATCGGGTCGTTTATTTCCAGTCCATCAATCATAAAGAGAGTATGTTCAGAATTGGCTCCCCGAATGAATAAAGATCCTGTTCCCCCAGTCGGGCCAGCTTGAGCGTAAAAAGCTCCGGGAGACTGAGAGAAAAGAGCTTCAGGCTGTAAATTTCGGAAGGGTGATAGCTCCTCAGTTTTTAATATTGTGATAGCAGAAGCAGTTTCTTTTACCGGTGTTTCGAGGCGGGTAGCGGTTACCACGATTTCATGATGGATTTTAGTTGGTTTGTCCTGGTTAGCAGCTTGGAGTCCAGACAAGAAAAAGGAAAGAAACATAAAAAGAAAAAGGGCAGAAAGGTATTTTTTCATTCATTCTCCTTTCCCCCCGCTGAATTGATTTTTCTGGCCTGATTAGT
>PNJE01000138.1 GCA_002877915.1 Candidatus Aminicenantota bacterium | reverse complement strand
CTTCGTAAATGCGGCTCAATGCTACTGGCTACTGAAGAAGGCAGGGCGCTAAAAACCAGGCTAATATTTTCATCTTTAAGTTTGGCGGGTAGGCTGTGGTTGGCAGGTTGAAGGGTCATTTCAGAAATGAAGCCAGGTAGGGATAAAGAAAAATGGCAGGAGCTTGAAGGTGAGAAGAGTTCAGGCCAGACCAGTTCCTTAAATTTTTTCCCAGCGTTTTTTTCGGATGAGGCCATGAGGCTCAGCTCAAAAAAGGGATGCTCGGCCAGGAGCTTTACAAAATGCTGGCCAACCAGGCCTGAAGCACCGAGGACGGCGGCTTTTAACTTTTTTCGATTTTGGATTGTTATTGTCACAGAACTTGATTCTTGTTTTTTGAGATTATTTTCTTGATTTTTTTCTTTAGCTTCTATAATCCTTGACATAAAAACCTCCGAAAAAACAAAGTAGAATAAACAGACGACTACCTGTCTTTAGATTAGTGGGGTCCCCGAATACCTACCTTCACCAGGAAGGCAAGCATTCGGGCTTCACATTATCATGCAGGGGAGATAAGGGGAGGGTAAACAAAAAAGAAGGGCAATAACAATATTAGGCAACGGATTGCTGCTCTTCAATAAAGTTAAAAACCCTTCCATCTTAAAATTCCTCTTCTTGCAGAAAAAAAATTAGCAGAAAAGACAACTCCTGTCAAGAAATCCTGTTGATAAATTTATTGCCGTCTCGTTTCGGCTTTATAAATTCTGGGGTGTTGGATTAGCCAATTCCAGTTCTTTTTTATAAATTGACAGATTTTATTGTCATAACAGTTACCTTTTCCTTGTTTTCTATGGTTTTGTCGAGGTTACTAGAACTGGCAAATAATCTGGCCAGGGTAAAATACATTTCCGGCAAAGCAGAGTTTCTTATCCGCAAGTCAACCACGGACAACCGCGGAGGAGGTATGTTTTCCCAGCTGGCCAGCAAGTATTGGCTTTTTTGCTTAAAGCTCACGGCCTTGGTCAAGTGAAGATTATACTCTATTTATTTTTCATTTAGATTTAAGGCCAAACGATAGTGCCTAAATTCTTCCGATCAAGATATTGGTCCGGTACTTTTTGAGGCTTAACCTAGTTCAATAGGTGGCGACCGGGAAGAAAGTCATCAACCTCTGTGAATTTAGCGTGACCAATTTGCCAACTACAGAGAATTCAGAGCCTGGTTCAAATCATCGATTAGGTCAGCAGGATTTTCTGCCCCAACGCATAGTCGGATTAGCTGCGGTGGAATGTCAGCCATTCTCCTGGCTTCTTCACCCTGCTGCTGGTGAGTGGAAATCGCGGGTATGGTGGCCAGGCTCTTTATCCGTCCAAGGTCAGTTGCTCGGAAGATTATCCGGAAGCGGTCAAAAACTTTTCGAGCATTTTCTGGCGGACCATCTACCCTAAAGCTCAAGAGGTGTCCATACCGATTTACTTCCTGACCTGAACCATCATCTGAATCAACCAGCTTTAAATATTTTTTCGCCAAAGAATGTAAACGGTGTGCCGGCAAGCCCAAGTAATCAACCCGATTTACCCTCGGATGCTTTTCTAAAAACTCAGCTACTTTCAGGCAGTTCTGGCTGAGCACGTCCAGGCGCATTCTCAAAGTTCTAAGGTCATTCAAGGCCATCAGGGCGTTGAAGGGAGAAAGAGCGGCTCCGTAGTCCCGGCCCGGCCAATTTTTTACATACTCGGCAAAATTTTCTTTAAACTTTGGGTCGGGATGGTTCAGTTTAGTGGTGATAGGCCGTCGGCTGATGATGGCGCCGCCGATGGCCAAGCCGCTGGCGGTCATTGATTTAGTTACTGAATGCACCACTATATCAGCCCCGTAAGATATTGGCCTCAGCAAAGCTGGCGTAGCACATGTGGCGTCAACTATCAGAGGAATTTCCCACGCCTGGGCCAAATCAGACAGAGCTTTTAGGTCGCAGAAAGATTGCTGTGGATTGCTCGGCGCTTCAACATAAAGGAAACGGGTATTTTCATCTATCTTTGCTTTCCATTCTTCCAGGTCTTCAGGATGCTGGATCCAGCGCACTTCCAGGCCTCTCTCTTGAGCTATTCTTACTGAGAACAATTGATAAGTGCCGCCGTAAATTTGAATAGAAGAGACAAAATTAATCGGCTCTGGCCCTGTTTTTTGTTTGGCTAAAAGGGGGGAAGTGGCCAACATGATGGCGGCCAGGCCAGAAGAGGTCACTGCGCAAGAAGTTTCCCGCCCTGTTTTATAACCTTCAAGCAGAGCCAGCACCTGTTCCAGGTAAAAAGTGGTCGGGTTGGCGATCCTGGTATAAGCCCAGCTCGGAATGAGATAGGCTGGAGCCGCTTCCAGTTCGTCTGCATCACGGTATCCCTGAGAAGAAGCTAAAAAGAGAGGCTCGATGACCGCACCCTGGTTCCGGGAGATAGCTTCTTCGACAGAATACAGACCATGCACGGCGATAGTGTCAAACTTCATGTTTTTCATTCTGCTTTTTATTTGCTCTTGCTCAGCCAGTAATTTCCTGGACTCCAGGATGTACTTTTCAACACTTGGCTTGAGTTTTTGTTCAGTGGACATAAGACCTCCTTGAGATTTTTTATTTTCTTAAGCAATTTTTATTGCAATTTTGGCGATTAATCATTGTTGACCTCTTTTTTTCGCCGGTAAAAAATTTTCATGTTTTTTTCTGTCACTACTTTTTTCATATTTCTTTGCCATACAAAGCTTGAAGCAGTGCCTGCGTGCCCTGGCCTTTGCCCATGGTAAAAACATGAACGCCCGGCGCACCCGAATCGAGTAATTTCTGCACCAGCTCAGCCATATATTTGGTTCCGACTTTGAACTCCATCTCCGGCGTGCGAGCTTCTTGCAGTTGGTTGACCAATTCTTCCGGGATGTTGACGAAAAACTTTCTGGGCAGATTGTAGACAGTTTTAAGGCTGATAATTGGCTTGATACCCGGGATAATCGGCACCTTGATGGAAAAAGCTGCTGCCCGCTCGATGAATGTTTGGTAAATTTCAAAATCGAAAACCATCTGAGTGAAGATGAAATCAGCCCCGGCCTCCACTTTCGTCCTTAGCTGTTTAAGGTCTTCGGTTGGGTTGGGAGACTCTGGATGTTTCTCCGGATAGCCAGCCACGCCAATGCAGAAGTCCGTCGGTTGAGCGTTTTCGCAGGGATAAAGGTATTCACCGCGGTTAAGGCCAGCCACCTGGCGAACGAGCTCTTCCGCGTGTTGATATTCATCTTGAACCTCAACCGGCTGGTGATTTTCGTATTCACCTCGGACGATAAAAACATTCCTGACGCCAAGCAGATGAAGGTCAATCAGCATGTCCTCAAGTTCGTACTTACTCATTCCATAGCAGAGAACATGAGGAATGACCTCTAACCTACATTTATTGAGCAAAGCGGCAGTGATGCCAATCGAGCCGGGCCTTTTCACTTTGGGCACCTTGATGATTTTATCTGGCAACTCCAAGTAGGTTATTTCAGGTGGATGCTTAGTGACGCTGATGAAATCAACAGGAAATTTCAGCAAACGGTCGAGAATCTGAAAAATTTCCTCAAGGTTTTTCCCCCGGTCTGGCGGAAGAATTTCCAGAGACAAAATTGGTCCTTTTTTAATTTTTTCGGTGACTTTCATTTTTCAACTCCTGGCTGATGAGCTTTTGGCAGAGGTTTAGAGCGTCAACTGCGTCCCGGGCATAGTAAACACCGAATTGGTCAGCCAGCTCCCGGTTCATAGAAGCCCCGCCAGCTACCACTGGAAGATTCAAGCCAGCATTTTCCAGAGCCTTTTTTACTTCCAGGACCTGGTCCACCGTGGTCGTCATCATGGCTGAAAGACCCACCAGGTCAGGTTTTCTGTCCTGACACGCGGCCACCACCTGGTCTGCTGGAACGTTGCGGCCGAGGTCTATGATTTCAAAGCCAGAACTTTTCAAAACGGTGGCCACAATTTTCTTCCCGATATCATGGACATCACCTTCAACTGTCGCTAACAGAACCCGTGCTTTTTTTGGCGACTGGTTATCTGGAATTAACTGGTTAAGATAATCAAAAGCCGCCTGAGCTGTTTCCGCCGCCAGGATAAGATGAGGCAGAAAGATTTTTCTTTCCGCATAAAGCTGGCCGATTTTTTCCATGGCTGGGCGCAACCATTGCTGACTAAGCCATAAAGGTTCCCTTTTTTTTAGTTGCTCTTGGATATTCGCCAACAATTCTTTTTTCTGCCCGTGAAGGAGTAAGTTTAGCAGCGGGTCCTCACTAATTATTTCATTTTTTTCCCTTTTTACGCGCTTGAGTTCCAGAACTCCATCTAAAACTTTCTTAGTGGTCAGCTCTGAGGTGTTCAGAATAGCCGCCCTGAGGCCAGCTTCAACGGCCAGGCCAAGAAAAGCCGCATTGAGGCCTTCTCGGTCAGGCAGGCCAAAGCTGAGGTTAGACAGACCGATGATGGTCTTTAAGCCCCGTGCCTTTAGCTTCCGAATTGTTTCTAGCGTAAGGTGGTAATCGTTTCCCGTGCTATGAGGAAGAACCAACGGGTCGAAATAAATCCTTTCCAGGCTTATCCCGGAATGTTTTATTACAGAAAGAGCTTTGTCCACTGCGGCTATTCGTTCTTCCACTGTTTGTGGTAGGTCGTTTTCCATAGCCAGCACCACGAGCAGCCCGCCATATCGGCAGAGAAATTCCAGCCTTCTGGTTAAGTTTTCTTCCCGGGCCGTGGAAGAGTTGATAATCGGCCGGCCTGGATATTCTTGTAGAGCTACTTCGAGCAGCTGGTCCTCCTGGAAGTCAAAAGAGATGGGCCAAGAAGAGTGGCGGTCAACAGCTTGAACTAATCTTTTTATCAGCTCCGCGTTAAGAAGTTTCTCAATTCCGGGATTAAGGTCTATGGCTTGGGCACCTTCTGTTTGTTGTTCATGAGCCAGCCTGAGGATTTCTGAAAAATCTCCTTGCTGAAGCTGCGGTTGAAGCTTTTTCCTGGCGCTGGCATTAATTCTTTCGCCGACGACCAGGAATGGCTCAGTAGTTTTCAGTACAGTGCGGGAAGTAATGTGCTGTTCGGAAACAGGCTTTCGTTTTTTTGGTTTTATCCGGCCAATCATTTTAGTCATAGCCCTGATATGTTCAGGCCCAGTCCCGCAGCAACCGCCCACGATGTTGGCCCCAAGCTCCACAAAATCCCTGGCATAAAGAGCAAACTCCAGCGGCGTTGTAGGATAATTAAGCTGTCCGCCTGAAAAGTTAGGCTTTCCAGCATTTGGTTCCACAGAAAGCGGTTTTTGGCTGTAGGCACCGAGTTCGTTTAATACGGGAAGCATTTGATCCGGTGTCAGGAAGCAATTAACGCCCAACACATCAACATCCAAGTCATTGAGCAATGCCGCAAAGATGTTAACTGAGGTGCCAGTAACAGAAATTCCTTTTTCATCAAAGGTCATCTGAGCGATGAGCGGAAGGTCAGGGCTCAGGTCGCGAATGGCCAGAATGGCTGCTTTAAGTTCTTTAAGGTCAGACATAGTTTCCAGAATGAGGCCATCAACTCCAGCTTCGATTAAAATCCTGGCTTGCTCCTGAAAAATTTCGTAGGCTCGCTCAAAGGATAGTTCGCCTAAGGGTTCAAGAAACAAACCAGTTGGTCCGATATCCCCGAACACGAGCTGGTAGCTTGAGGCTGCGGCTCTGGCCAGGCTCACGGCGGCTCTATTTATTTTTTCCAGTTCAGGTTCAAGCTGATAATGCCTGAGCTTTATTCTGTTGGCGCTAAAGGTATTGGTCAGGATAAGGTCTGCGCCGGCTTCAGCATATTCTTCTTGAAGCTTTCTGACGACATAGGGAGCTTTGAGGTTGAGGATTTCTGGCAGGTTTTCTTGGTAACCCCTTTTGAGGAATTCAGTGCCATAAGCCCCATCCAGGGAAAGAACTCTTTCTTCTAAAAGCTTAGAAAACTCATTTCGGTTCATGGTGCCATCCTATTAGGCAAGTCGTGGTTTTCCTGGGGAGCATGACGCCGCTCTCCAGGACTTTTATTTCGGATTCAGGGACCTGGAGCAACTCTTTTACGATGAATAAATTCATTCTTATATCCACCGAGCCGTAACCTGGAGAAAAGCGCCTCGTACCAAAACCATGTTTCTGCCTGAGATGGTGGTCAAAATAGCGATTGAGGGCCTCGAGAGATTCTGAACTCCAGGCATCAAGGAGAATTAGCTCCAAAGTCTGGTTGTTCCGGCTAAAATCATTCATCAGCTGGTCGATTTTATGCCCGAGGGTAGAAACAAAAACAGTAAGGCTTTCTATCTGGCCAAAACTGTCTGGGATTAAGCTGACAGGGAAAAGATGTGCCTGAGCCGTAAGGTAATAGATAAGCGGTTGGATGTGCTCGAGCGCCAGGAGGTAGAGGGCGTTGGCCTGGCTGATGAGTTCATGGTCAGCTGAAGCCAATGCGGGCGGTAAACCGGCTCTAGCCCAGAAATGTTTTTTTTCGGGCAAGCACCAGCTTTTTTCTGGACATAACTTTTCTACCACCATGAGTTTTCTCCTTTAAATGAATCCTGGCCACGCTTGTTTGGTATACATAAGATTGTGTAATTTCTGCTCAGCTGCTTGGTTTGAAACTTGTTTAATTTCTCGGAAAGTTAGGCCTTCTTGGTTAAGGCGGCCTCCCGTCATACAACAGAAATTGAAGAACAGCAAAACTGGGCTTGCTGGATTTCTTAAGTTTGTTAGCCAGAGAAAAGGCTTCTTTAAAATTTCTGGTGGCTGGCCTAAATATCTTGGATGGTAATTATTTATTTCAAGTTTTGAGGCATCTCTTTTATCATTTAATTTCCCATCTGCTTTTTTGTTTTCTGTTTTCCCCTTCATATTAGCCTCCTTATAGAAATAGGTTGGACAAGTTGAATGATTTAAAAAACAGAGAAATCCGAGCACAGGAAGGCTTAAGGAATTGGTTGCGAAACCCGGGACAGGACCTTAAATCCTCTCCTGTACCCGGGAAGGCATTATCATCGAGGCGGTTATCTCGTTGATTTTAAAACAGAGAGCTTTGGGGTGAGAAACGGCAGGGTTGAAAATCAATTCTCTCTGCTTCATGCTTCAACTGATAACAAAAATAAGGAATATTGTCAAGAAAGTTCGGGCAAATTTTATTATTCCCCAAATTGACTTTAGTTTTTTCGTTTGATAGATTTACTAGAACTTTAACTTAGTTTGCGCTGCTTTAGGGTAAATTATATGAGAAATGGTGTGTATGAAAGTGTCTTGGATTTAATAGGGCATACCCCTCTTGTACGACTTAATAAAATAGTTCAAGGTGTTAAGGCTGAAATCTTCGCCAAATTAGAGTTCTTTAATCCTACCGGAAGCATAAAGGATCGAACCGCTTATTATATGGTTTCCAAAGCCATAAGAGAAGGGAAAGCAAGCCCTGGGGATATTATCATTGAGAATTCTTCAGGAAACATGGCTATGGGGTTGGCTCTGGTTGCCATTCAATTAGGTTTTAGGTTGAAAGTTGTGGTTAGAGATCGCCTATCAAAGGAAAAGATGGATATGCTGGAGGCCATGGGTGTGGAATTAGTCAAGGTGGATAGCTCTCTCCCCCCGGAAGACCCTAACTCATACAATAATATCACTCCGCGGTTAGCTGCCCAAATACAAAATTGTTTTTTCCCAGACCAACACAATAATCGGGATAATAACGAGGCCCATTACATGACCACAGGACCCGAGATTTGGGAACAGATGGAAGGACGAATAGATTATTTAATTGCCGGGATTGGAACAGGCGGGACAATTGGTGGCGTGGGGAAATTTTTAAAGGAAAAGGACCCCAAAATTAAGGTTATAGCCGTAGACCCAGTAGGGTCGGTTTTTTATGATTATTTTTATACCGGAAAAAGAACCCAACCAGGCCCGTATTTTATTGAAGGCCTCGGAGATGAATTTATAATAGGCTGTGCTGACTTTGAGCCCATCGATGAAATAATCAAAGTCAGTGACCGAGATGCTTTCTTAACCTGTCGAGAATTAGTCAGAAAAGAAGGAATATTGGCCGGTGGTTCTTCTGGAGCGGCGATGTGGGCAGCGTTGAAGGTAGCGCGGGAATTAGACAGACCAGCTCGTATAGTCACCATCTTTCCAGACAGTGCCTTTCGCTATCTGAGCACAATTTTTAATGATAGCTGGATGAAAGAAAAAGGATTCCTATAAATTTGTTTAGGTCCGCCCGGTATGTTAATGGGAATAGTATGGAGCACTACGGTTAAAATGTCATATCTCATCCATTTAAGTTACCCAACTCCACAGATTATTTGCTGGGCGAATATCCAAGATTAACCTCAGCTGGTGCCTGGTATTCTAAACTCTGAGGCAGCCTCTCTGTGTTGTAAATACGAAATCCTTATTAGTATTAGCCCAAGGCCATTTTGGCTATGGCTTTCTCACCTTTGACGCCTTGAGAGCCACCTTAGTCTTGAAAGCCGCCTCATACTGTTTTCTCTTGAAAATGGCCGTTTTTCCCAGGAATCTTTTAAGTTGCCCAGGAAATTTTGTACCTTATTTTACTGTATACCACTGTCAATTTTTTGGGGAGCATTGCAGCTATTTGACCCAATTTTTCTTTAAAAACTGCAGGTAGAAATCTTTAACCTTGTCTGCCTCTCGGTCAAACTCTTCTTTTTTCACGCCCTTCATCTGGGTAACTTCTATCTTAACTCCATTAACCTGTTGCCCGCTCTTGATTAGCTTGATGTGAATATAAAATTCAGCTCCAAACCGGGGCACAAACTTTTTGGCTATCAATTCAGCAGCGTTAGGTGGTTCCGTTCCGATGCTGCCAGCCGCCGGGTCAAAGTCATATCTTAAGGTGATCACATCCCTTGACTTGCTTGTTCCGAGGCTTACCAGTACCGGAAAATTGTAGGGATTTATTTTCTTACCCTCCTCACACATTTCCCGGGCACTATTTAAAGCAATTTCCCAAGCCTGGTCATAAGAAACGGGAGCGACGGGCTCATCTATTACCAGTTGGCGTCCTGCCCCAAAGCAACAAATTAAAAATAGGGATAAAGCTGTGATTATAAACATCTTCTGGCTGACCATTTTCTGACCTCCTTGTTTTTTTCTTTACAAAAGTTGACTTTCAATGTCAACCTGAGGTTTCTCTCAGGTCATTTTGGAAACGCTTTCCTGAGACAGGTTGTTTGATTTTTCCGTCTATTTAATGGTAAATTTTTAATGGAGTGCATTTCCGAGGAGGGCAAGAGTATGTATAAATCTTTTAAAATTAATAACTTTCGCTGCTTTGAAAAACTGGAGCTGCCAGAGCTTGAGCGAGTTAACCTGATTGTCGGAAAAAACAACGTGGGTAAAACCGCTCTCTTAGAAGCTCTTTTTATTCATTGCGGCGCTTATAATCCTGAACTGGCCCTTCGAGTAAATGCCTTCCGCGGTATTGAGGTTATAAAGGTCGAGTTCACTGGTTGGGCTGAGGCTCCCTGGGATTCACTTTTTTACAATTTCGACCCGAGCAAAAGTGTAGAAATAACCGGGCAAAATACAATCGCAGGAACACGGCGGCTGAAAATAAAAGCGCTGAATAAACCTGAAGATATGAAAAAAATTTTATATGTTTTAAAACCCAAATTCCCTCAAGCAAAAGAAGCCCCAAACGTTTATGGACCCGAATCAGGAAGAACAGAATTAGCTAAGATCTTGGAGTTTAATTTTGAACAAAAAGGCCTGGCGAGCAAATCTTATTTAGTTTTCGATCAAAAGGGACCGCGGATTGAACCATTTCCGCCGTCCCCACCCTTTCCCGCCTTTTTCCAAGCCTCTAAGATTAAAATTCCCTTCAAAGAAGAAGCTGAACGATTTGGACAGTTAGAAATAAAAGGGAAAGTTGATGTGCTGTTAAATGCCCTGAAAATTATAGAGCCAAATTTGAAAAGGTTATCACTCATCATGTATTCAGGAGAACCAATTTTGCACGGCGATATAGAAGCGGGGCGGCCCATTCCCCTTCCGCTCATGGGAGAAGGAATGGTTAAGCTGGCAAACATCATACTTCATATCGCCAACGCACCAGGCGGAGTCGTATTAATTGATGAAATAGATAACGGGCTTCATCATTCGGTATTGACTAAGGTTTGGGCAGCCATAGGCGAAGCCGCCAGAGAATTTGATGTTCAAATATTTGCCACCACGCATAGTTTGGAATGCATAATTGCCGCCCACGAGGCATTTTCTCAATCGAAAAAATATGATTTTCGGCTGCATCGCTTGGAACGAATTGACGGAAAAATCAAGACCATTACTTACGACAAGAATATCCTGGACACCGCCATCACCTCTGAGCTGGAAGTGAGATAGGTCTGAATTCTAAAATAAAAAATCGCATAGACATGGGAACAAACAGCAAACTCAAAAATTGTTGCCCAAAATATTTTCAGATTGAAAAGCCCCATCTTTTAATCGTTGAAGGAAAAGATGATTACCAGTTTTTTGAATCCTTCTTGGAACACCTAAACCTCCAAGGCATTCAACTATTCTGTCTCGAAGGCAAGAATAATTTAAACAATAAGCTAAAAGCCTTAGTTAGATTACCTAATTTCAGTTTGCTAGAAAGTATAGGCATCACAAGAGATTCTGATGATAATCCAATAGGGGCATTTCAAAGCATTCAATCTGCGCTCAAAAACGCTGGGTTGGCCGTGCCTAAGGAAGAGTTAACACTGGCGGGGAAAAACCCAAGAATCTCAATCTGTTTAATACCTGGAATAAATCAGAAAGGCTCCCTTGAAGATCTTTGCTTAGAAGCTATAGCTGAAGCTCAAGACAGAGCACTTGATTGCGTTGATGCCTATTTTTCTTGCCTAAGGAAAAATAAAATCAAGTTCAGCAAAAAGGTGTTTAAGGCAAAAGTGCAAGTTTTTTTGGCATCCCGCCGAGAATACATTCCAGATTTAGGCATTGCAGCTAAAAGGTCAGTTTGGCCTTGGGATAGTCATGTTTTTGCAAAGATAAAAGATTTTTTATTTGATTTGGCCAGCAAATAAATTAATAAAAAGGAAAGGCTTTCCTAATTTTTATTGCCTCGCCCTCTCATTTTTTGTAATAATATTATATCTCAATGAAGTTTTAAAAAGGGGCGAGATTTAAGATGCCACTTGATATTTCTACTCTTGAAACCTGGCTTTGGGATGCTGCCTGCAAAATCAGGGGGCCTGTAGATGCACCAAAATATAAAGATTATATACTACCGCTTATCTTCCTTAAGCGCTTGTCTGACGTGTTTGATGATGAGATTCAATCTCTTGCCCAGGAGTTCGGTAGCCTTCAAACTACTCTGAAACTCATCGAGCAGGACCACAAATTAGTCCGCTTCTACATTCCTGAGCCAGCCCGCTGGCCTAACATCCGCCGACAGACAGCCGGAATTGGCCAATATCTAACAGATGCCGTCCGCTCTGTTGCCCGAGAAAACCCGAAGCTTCAGGGCGTTATTGACATGGTTGACTTCAATGCGACAGCAGCCGGCACCCGCATCATTCCCGATGAATACCTGGTT
>PNJE01000146.1 GCA_002877915.1 Candidatus Aminicenantota bacterium | reverse complement strand
TGAGACAGAAAAAATTCCTTACCAAGCACGGCTCGAGGCCCACCGCAGGTGGTGGCAGCAATTCTGGCGCCGAAGTTGGATTGACATTCACTCTAAAAGCCCAAACGACGATACCTACATTTTAACCCGCGCCTATGTGCTCCAGCGCTTCATCAACGCCTGCGCCGGGCGAGGCCAGTATCCGATAAAATTTAACGGCTCTATCTTCACTGTGCCGAATCCCGGAATCCCGGGCGATGCTGATTACCGGCGCTGGGGACCAGGTTACTGGTGGCAGAACACCCGGTTGCCCTACATCAGCATGTGCACTTCAGGAGACTTTGATTTGCGGGAGCCGCTTTACCGCATGTACTGCGGCGATGTGCTGGAAATGGCCAAATACCGGACCCGCCATTACTTCGGCCACGACGGAGCATATTTCAACGAATGCGTTTACTTCTGGGGAGCAGCCTTTAATGAATCTTACGGCTGGACGCCGCGCGAGAAACGCACAGTGGTGGAAAACGAAAGCCGCTGGCATCGTTGGGAATGGGAGGGTGGGATTGAGCTTCTTTTCATGCTACTTGAGCATTACGAACACACGCTCGACGAGAACCTGCTCAGGGAAATGGTGCTGCCTTTGGCGCATGAAATACTCACCTTCTACGACCAACATTACCGAGTTGATGAGCGGGGCAAAATCATCATGGAACCTGCTCAGGCATTGGAAACCTGGTGGGACTGCCGCAACCCAATGCCCGAGATTGCTGGCATCCTGACCGTGACTGAAAAGCTTCTGGAGCTAGCCGGGAATAAAGTTGGCGTACCAGAAAAAGCTCTGTGGCAAAGAATGCACGACAAGATGCCAGAGCTTCCGACCCGCGAGGTAGACGGGCTAAAGACGCTGGCCCCGGCCGAAAGGTTTGCCGACAAGCATAACATTGAAAACCCGGAGCTTTATGCGGTGTTTCCTTATCGGCGAATTGCTATCGGCCGGCCGGGCCTCGAGCTGGGCATAGAAGCACTCAACAGGCGCCAAGACCGCGGCAATTTCGGCTGGCGGCAGGAAGATATTTTTATGGCTTACTTAGGGCTGACCGACCAGGCACGCGAATACGTCGTTGGCCGGGCTAAAAACTGGCATAAAGAATCGCGGTTCCCGGCTTTCTGGGGTCCGAATTATGACTGGATTCCAGACCAGGACCACGGCGGAGTTTTGCTCAAGGCGGTTCAGGCAATGCTTATGCAAACTGACGGCCGTAAGATTTACCTCCTCCCAGCCTGGCCGAAGGACTGGGATGTAGATTTCAAGCTGCATGCTTCATATAGGACCGTGGTGGAAGGACAAGTGCGCCATGGCAAGATTACTAAGCTCAAAGTTACCCCTTCTTCCCGCCGCTCCGATATAGCAATAATGCTTAAAGATTAATTTAACTTCTGGCCAAGAAATAAAGGCTCACAAAACTCTGGGAAATGGGAAAAAAGATATCTATTTTGCCTGCTTAATTAGGCAAAAGCTTTTATAAAAAATAGGAAAAATCTAGGGTGTCCCGATTTTTAGCCTTACCGATTTTTAGCCTTTCATCACGCCTATTGGGACAACCCGCGCCACTAGCTTACCCAGCTTCGTTTCATGCGACACTCGCACCACCTCATCCACGTCCTTGTAGGCGGCTGAGGCTTCTTCAGCCACACCCTTCCAGCTGGTGGCTTTAAGCTCCACACCTTTCTTGGCCAGCTCATCTCTAATTTGCTCCCCACGGAAGCGGCGCAGGGCTTCGTTGCGGCTCATCACCCGGCCGGCGCCGTGAGCCGTCGAGCTGAAGCTCATTTCTTCTGCTTCCTGGGTCCCAACCAAGATATAAGAAGCCGTGCCCATGCTGCCCGGAATCAGCACCGGCTGCCCAACTTTTCGGTAGGCTTCTGGAATCTCTGGCCGGCCCGGACCGAAGCTCCTGGTGGCTCCTTTTCTGTGCACGCAAAGCAACTTTCCTTTTCCATTAACTGTGTGCTTTTCTACTTTGGCCACGTTATGGCAGACATCGTAAATCTGCCTCATTCCCTTGGATGAACCCATCACCTTGGCAAAAACATCCCGCACCCAATGAGCAATCATCTGGCGATTGGCAAAAGCATAATTAACCGCCGCACACATCGATTTGTAATAGCGCTGGCCCAGGTCTGATTTAAACGGCGCGTTGATTAATTCACGGTCAGGCAGGTGCTTATAACCAAATTTCTGCTCCATCAACTCGATGTAATCGGTGGCAATCTGATGCCCCAAGCCCCGACTTCCGCAATGAATCATAACCAGCACCTGGCCTTTTTCCTCGATCCCGAACACTCGCGCCACTTCTGGGTCGTAGATTTCATCCACCTTCTGGATTTCAAGGAAGTGGTTGCCGGCGCCGAGCGTTCCAAGCTGAGGTATGCCTCTCTCCATCGCCCGCTCGGAGATAAATTCCCAGGTAGCATCTTTCATTCGTCCATGTTCTTCTGTGCGCTCGAGGTCTTCGGCTGTGCCGTAACCTTGCTCCACCGCCCACTCGGCGCCCTTGACCAGAATTTCCTTCAGCACATTCTGGCTCAACTTGGTGATGCCGCCCTTCCCCACCCCAGCCGGAACTTCCTTGAAGATTTCAGCCAAGAGTTCTTTTCTTTTGGCTGTAATATCGCTCTCTTTAAAATCCGTTCGCAGCAGCCTCACCCCGCAGTTTATGTCATAGCCAACACCACCTGGCGAAATTATCCCTTCGTCCAGGTCAAAGGCCGCCACCCCGCCGATCGGGAAGCCATAACCTTGATGCGCATCAGGCATGACGTAAGACATCCTTTGGATGCCTGGAAGGCAGGCCACATTTCTGGCCTGCTGCAGCGTCTGGTCTCGTTTGGCCAGCTCGATCAGTTTTTCCGAAGCATAAATCCTGGCCGGAACTTTCATCTCCCCGGATTTAGGAATTTCCCAAATAAACTCGCTCACTCTTACTATTTCCATGGCTCACCTCTCACAAACATTATCTATTTAAATTTTTATTAACAAAAGCGAAAAGTTCTTTGCTCTTTTTCTCCTCCACTTCATTTTTCCTGCCCTGGCCAATCACTTAATTGGTTTTAGCCCATTTTTTATCTATCAATAATGGCTAAAACCCTTTTTCATTTTTCAGGGTCTAAGGCGCTTTTTTCTAAATATTCTTCCTCCTACCGATGAATCTGAGCGTCCAAGAATCTATCTTTATTTTTTCTTTTTTCCCTTATTTTCCTTTTTTAAACCCTTTTCCAATTCGCACAACCTGAGCATCCGGGATTTTTTTCCTTTTTAATTTTTCATCTTTTATTTTCTCAATCCTTAAAATTAGTCATACTTTTTAAGTCTCAAATTTTTTGTCTTTTACTCTTTATTGACCGCATACCCCTTGAACCTTATACCTCCCAGATTATCATCTCCATAATTTTGCCGCACTTTCTCTCACATATCCACTACCATCTGCAGGCTAAAACCATCAGGCACTTTTTCCAAAACGAAATCATTGTAGGTAGCCGCTTTTACCTCAGAGATAATTTCATATTTATCAGAATAATAATCGCCGGCTAAAGTCGCGCTAAGAGCATAATCCTGATTGATATTGCCCGGATTGTTGGCAACTTGAGGGCTGAGCCGGGTATTATCTTCTCTTCTTTCATCTGCTTTTTTATTTTTTTCATCTCTTCTTTCCTGATGCCTGCTTACTCCATCCGGCAACTCAAGCTTTATCTGTTCAACTTTCCCTAACAAAAATCTTTTCACCTCAAAAAGGTATAAAATCTCTGTCAGAAACTTAACCATCAGTGATTCAAAGCTGCTGGCTTTGATTTCAACCTCTTCCTTCGCCTTAAGCTCAACTTGGTCATAATCCCACATTAGAGAAACCATCGCCAGAGCGGCATTGGCCACCGCTTCTTCCAGTGTTTTCCCGTAGGCTCTAAATTTGGCATCAGCTGTGTGCGGCAGGAACTCAAATTTTTTGTCCATTTTCTACTTCTCCCCATTTTCTCCCAAAAAACTGGAATAACCATTTTTCTTGATTTCCTTAAGCTCTCAGCCTTTTTTGGCTTGCCTTTCCGTTGAGCTGAGTTAACTTCTAACCATTAGCCAAAATTTAATCCAATCATCTTATGTCGGCCTCTGTTCCTGAAACAAGCTCTTGAAGTTTTGGTAGCTAATTTTTTGCCTTCCGGTCGCTCAAAAAAGCCTTTTTTGCTCACCTTAGAAAACCGGGAAAACCCTAAAACCCTCAACCGACGCACTCATAATTATTTTACCAGAATTTCTCAATCGAAAAAGAGCACCCTTTCTTCCTCAGCTGGCTTCCTTAAAGCCCGCCTCCCCTGATTTCAACTGAACACCCCGGCAATTTCCTGGCCACATTTCGGACAGTAGCCGTCTTTGATGATATTAGATTTTACCCAGAAGCCTTCCCGGCTTATTAGCAGCTGTCCGCAGTTCGGGCAATAAGTATTTTCGCCTTCGCCCCAAACATTTCCTAAGTAAATATAACGGAGACCTTCAGACTGGCCGATTTCCCGAGCTTTTCTTAAAGTGGCCACGGGCGTAGGAGGAGCCTCATGATATTCATAATCCGGATGAAACCGGCTCAGATGCCAGGGAATATCTCGATCAACGCTAACCAGAAACTTGGCCATTCCTCTAAGTTCTTCCTCAGAATCATTTAATCCAGGAATTACCAAGGTGGTCACTTCAACCCAAATACCCAGTTCTCGCATATAGCGGATGGATTCCAGTACCGGTTCCAACCGACCCTTGCATATTTTTTTATAACTTTCATCCTTAAAAAATTTCAAATCAACATTGGCGGCATCGAGATATGGTTTTATAGTTTCCAGAGCTTCCCTGGTCATAAAACCATTGGTGACAAAATTGTTTTTAATCCCTGATTCTCTGGCCAAACGGGCGCTATCAAAAGCGTATTCAAAGAAAATTGTTGGCTCGGTATAGGTGTAAGAAATGCTGGCACAATCATTACGCAGGGCCTGGCGAACCACTTCCTTTACCGGAAGTAAAGTGCTTTTCAAACCGGCGGGCCCATCAGAAAATCTAACCTGGGAAATTTCCCAATTCTGGCAAAAAGGACAGCGAAAATTACAACCAATGGTAGCTACCGACAGGGATTTGCTTCCAGGAAGAAAATGAAATAATGGTTTTTTTTCAATCGGGTCAATATGGGCGGCGATAGCTTCTTCATAAACATAGGTATAAAGGACGCCTTCGATATTCTGCCGGACGCCGCAAATTCCAAATTGCCCATCGTTTAGAAGACAGCGGTGAGCACAAAGATTGCACCTGACTTTTCCTCCTTCAATTGTTTCAAAAAGCATTGCCTGGTGCTTGGGCATTTACTTGCTCCCCTAAGTTATTTTAATAAATTTGCCGAACGATGGGCATAAATCTTTAAGCACACATTCTAAGCATCGGGGCTTTCGGGCCTGACAAATTTTTCGACCGTGGTCCACTAAAAGATAATTGAAATCGAGCCAATCAGATTTCGGAACTATGGCCATTAAGTCATTCTCAATTTTCTCCGGCTGAGTGTGCTTACTCAAGCCCAATCTTTCAACCAGCCGGCGCACATGGGTATCAACGGCAATGCCTTCGGCTTTTTTAAAAGCTGAGGAAAGGACGATATTGGCCGTTTTCCTGGCAACTCCCGGGAGCTTAACCAGCTCATCCATTGAATCGGGCACCTGACCTCCGTATTCTTTTAGCAGCTTTTGAGCCAGGGCAATTATATTGCGGGCCTTATGGCGGAAAAATCCAGTTGATCTGATGTCATTTTCTAATTCTTTCGGCTGAGCCTCGGCAAAATCCTTAACGGTTGGATATTTTTGAAAAAGAGCTGGCGTAATTTTATTGACCCGCTCATCAGTGCACTGAGCCGCGAGTATAGTGGCAATCAGCAGTTCAAACGGACTTCGATAATGAAGAGCCGTCCTCGTTTCAGGGTATTCTTTTCGCAGAAGTTCGATGATTTTTTTTACCCGTTCTCTTTCCTGAGAATTATCCGGCTCAGATTTTTGAACCTCGACCTTTATTCTCTTTCGGCTGGCTCCTGTTCTTTTGTTCTTTATTTTGTTTTCTTCTATCTTCTTCATTTTTCCCTTCCCCTATCTCAGCTTAACTGACCTCCAGTTTTTAGGCTCGGTTCGAATTTATTCACATCCCCAGTTCGATCCTGAGCTGAAGGGTCTTTAAAAGATCATTCCGGTAGATTAGGCCAACAACCTGGCCTGAATCCAGGACCGGCAACTGATTGACCTCAAATGAAGCTAAACTGGAAAGAATCTGGTCGCCGGTAGCTTCGGTGGAAACAGAAATGATTTTCTCTTTGGGAGTCATAATATCAGCCACCTTGAGTTCGGGCCATCGTTCCCGGGGGAATTTCTTAATATCTTCCAGGCAAACCAGGCCGATAAATTCTTCGCCTTTCTTAACCAGAAATACCCTTTCTCTTTTTTTCAGAACATAATCATGCACCAAAGCATCTACTGATAAATCCGGTTCAATAGTCACAAAATCCCGGCTCATAAGGTCGGAAGCCTTGAGTCCCTGGAGAGATTCTTTTAGCAAAACCTGGCTGTACCCCTGGACCGAAGCACTGTGGACAAACCAGCCAATTAAAACCAACCAAAGCCCACCGATGTTTCCCTTAAAGAACATAAAAATACCCACAAAAATCATTAAAAAGGCAATGAATTGACCAACCGAAGAAGCTATCCGGGTAGCTTTTTTTAAATCCCCGGTGACTTTCCAGATAATGGCCCGGAGTACCCGGCCACCGTCCATCGGAAAACCCGGCAAAAGATTAAAAGCTCCCAGAACCGCATTTATGTAGGCCAAGTAGACAAATGAGACCCTTAGGGCCGGAGAAACACGCACGGTAAGCAGAGCTAAAAGGACAAAGATAATCGCTAAGAAAAAACTCGACAGCGGACCAACCAAAGCC
This sequence comes from Candidatus Aminicenantota bacterium, assembly GCA_002877915.1. GTDB lineage: Bacteria > Acidobacteriota > Aminicenantia > Aminicenantales > Saccharicenantaceae > Saccharicenans. Next base: position 4,668 of record PNJE01000146.1, on the reverse strand, counting down.
ATATAAAATTCTTTTTGCGGTTTTTCTGGTTCTTCAGTAATGCGAGCTACCCCTCCCAGGATAAATAGAGTAATATCCTCGACCTTTTCTCCCTGCCGCTTGGCGATAAGGGAATGAGCCAGTTCGTGAAATAGCACCGAAGCAAATACCAGAAGGCTGGTAAAGATAGCCAGTACCCAGTACAGCAGCCGGTTAGCAGTTTTAAAAGACTGGGGAAAGTAAAAAAGGGCTAAAGAAAATACAAACAGGAGGAAAATTATAATCCAGCTGGAATCAACCTTAAGATCAATACCAGCGACCCGACCAATTTTCCAGGAATGCTTCATCTCGCCTCCTTCACCCTTACATTTATCAATCTTATTTCACTCTACTTTTAATCTGTTGTCAATTCTTAATTGGCTCCTTAGCCAAAAAGATAATATTGGGTTTCTGGAAGCTCTTCTTCTGGTCACCTAAACTCCCGCCCCAAAGTCTTTTTGACATCAATAATAACCTGTGTTATAAGAGCTTTCTATAAATAGCCTTCTTACCTTAAAAAAAATTAAAAGAAGGAGAATCTCGTGCCGCCCATTGTTAGTCTAAATTTCATTGATTACGCCATTATCGGCGGATATATCCTGGCGATAATGTTGGTGGGATATGCTCTAAAAAAATACATGCGCACCGGCGAAGACTTCTTTCTTTCCGGCCGGTCCCTGCCAAGCTGGATAACCGGGTTGGCTTTTCTTTCTGCCAATTTAGGAGCCCTGGAAGTTATCGGCATGGTGGCCAATTCAGCTAAATACGGGATTGCTACAGTTCATTTCTACTGGCTTGGAGCTATCCCGGCCATGGTCTTTCTCGGCCTTTTCATGATGCCCTTTTATTATGGGAGCAAAGTTAGAACCGTTCCTGAATATCTCAAGTTAAGATACAACGAAGCTACCCGAGGGCTTAATGCTATTTCTTTTGCTGTGATGACGGTTTTGATGAGCGGAATCAGTTTATATGCGATGGCCTTATTGCTCAAAATAATGCTGGGATGGTCATTAACCGGGAGTATCCTTTTCGCCGCGGTAGTGGTCTTGCTCTATGTTTTTTGGGGTGGCTTATCCTCATCCATTTACAATGAAGTTATTCAGTTCTTCTTGATCTGGTTAGGGTTGCTGCCGGTGGTAGTTCTCGGTCTGAAACAGGTTGGCGGCTTTGCTGGTCTGGCTGCCAGATTAAATGATTCTCTGCTTCACGCCTGGAAGTACCTTGGTTCCAGTCATAATCCCTTAGGGGTCGATTGGGCAGGGGTTGTTTTAGGCTTAGGTTTTGTTTTAGGCTTTGGCTATTGGACAACCGATTTCTTAGTAGTTCAGAGAGCTCTGGCCTCAAGAGATATCCATTCTTCCCGGATGACACCAATCATTGCTTCTTTTCCAAAAATGTTGGTGCCCATCCTGGTGGTAATTCCTGGGTTGGTGGCATTGCTGGTTCTTCCTGAGTTTAATGGAGCCGGCAGCCAAACGGCTGAATACAATTCGGCTTTGATACTCCTTATGGCTCATTATCTGCCGAACGGAATCTTAGGATTAGCTATCACCGGGCTTTTAGCCAGCTTTATGAGCGGGATGGCTGGGAACATAACTGCTTTTAATACTATCTGGACTTATGATATCTACGGGACCTACATCAACAAGGGAAAACCGGATTCTCATTACCTCAAGATGGGCAAATGGGCCACAGTTTTTGGAATTTTTATTAGCATAGGAACAGCCTACATTGTCAAATCGTTCCCTAATTTGATGGATTACATGCAGCTTATTTTTTCTTTCTTTAATGCCCCACTTTTCGCCACTTTTCTCCTGGGAATGTTCTGGGCCGGGGCCACTGGTTGGGGAGGCTTTTTCGGCCTGCTATCTGGCATTTTGGCTGCGGCTACTCATTATCTTCTGTATAAAACCGGAAATATTCATTATGCCAGCGAAATGGCCGCCAATTTCTATCAAGCCTGGTGGGCCTGGCTAACAGATTTTTTGGTAACTATCGTTGTCAGCTTGTTTACCAAAAAGCGTCAGCCGGAAGAACTTAAAGGGCTCGTTTATAGCCTTACCCCCAAAGGCAAAGATACCAAACGGTTGTTACTGCGGCCGGAACTCTGGGGCTCCGTGGCCCTGCTGGTAGCTTTGATTCTTAATATAATTTTCTGGTGAGGAAATTATGGAAAACAAGAATAAGGAAAACGTCAAGGAACAGGCAGATAAAAATAAAGGGCATTTTCTTGACCTGAAAAAACCTATCGGCTGGCTTTTTACTTACTGCGGGCTCATCCTGGTCATTTATGGATTGCTAACGGGAAAAGAGCTTTACACCAAATCACTTGGGATTAATATTAACCTGCTCTGGGGGATGGTGATTTTAACTTTTGGCCTGATCTTCTTGCTTTTATCTTACATCCAGAAAAATGTTGAGGATGATAGCCACTAATCAGGGCCAAAAGAGGGCTGGAAACCTTATATGTATTTCACCATCAGATTAATGGCTTTCCGGGCCTGTTCAGCTACCTGTTGTTCGATTATTATTTCTGGCTTTTCATCCCGCAGGCATTCATAAATTTTTCTCAAGTTAATCTTTTTCATATTATTACAAATTGCTTTTTCGCAAGCGGGATAAAATGATTTTTGAGGGTTTTCTTTCCTCAATCGGTATAAAATGCCTATTTCAGTGGCTATAATTATTTCTCTTGCGGGTGATTTAGGAGCTTCCTTAATCATCTGACCAGTAGAGAAAATGCGATCAGCTTGTTTTAAAACCTCAGGGCGACATTCAGGGTGAGCCCAGACTTCCGCTCCCGGATGCAATTTCCTGGCTTTTTCTATGTCTTTTAATCTGATATTCTCATGAACGGGGCAGTAGCCATCCCAGGCAATCAGCCTTTTCCCAGTTTGGCCGGCGACAAAAGCTCCTAAATTTCGGTCAGGAACAAAAATTATTTCTTCATCTGGAAGGGCACTAACTATTTTAACGGCGTTCGCTGAGGTGCAGCAAACATCCGCTTCTGCTTTTACTTCGGCCGTGGTGTTAACATAAGCCACCACTTTTCGAGACGGGTTTCTCTCCTTAAGCTGGCGAACATCCTGAGCACTCAACATATCCGCCATTGGACAACCAGCTTTAAAATCGGGCAATAAAACTTTTTTTTGCGGAGATAAGATTTTAGCTGTTTCGGCCATGAAATGCACGCCGCAGAAAACGATGAGGTTGGCTTCCACTTCCGCTGCTTTCCGACTGAGCTCTAATGAATCGCCGACAAAATCAGCTATTTCCTGAACTTCGTCTGGTTGATAATTATGGGCCAGAATGATAGCTCTTTTTTCCTTTTTTAGCCTGCTTATTTCCTTTATAATTTCCTCAGTTTTCACCATCGCCCATCCTGTTTTTTAATTGTCCAGATAAGAGTGACTCATTTGAACTTTTCTCGTTTCTTATTTTTATTTAGCCTTTTCTTCTGGCTCTATTCTCACTGGATTAAATTTTATCTGAATTGAGAAATTAGTGGAACAGTGATTTCTATTAATTAAGGGGAGCTCCACAATGAGAACAGGTTTCCTCATCTTCCCGGGTGAGTTCTCCACAGTGATGGCATCTCATTAATTTTATCTGGCAACGAGCACAAAGGACGGCATCTTCAGGCAGAGGGCTATCACAATAGGGGCAGCGCCGCTCGAATTGACTTTCCGCTCCTGGTTCTTCCTTGCTTGGAGTTATCTCCGTTTCGGCCAATTTTTTTTGTTTTTGCCTGTAATTTTCTATGGCTTTATGAAGAGCATCGGCCCCCAGATTGGAACAATGCAACTTATTTTTAGGTAAGCCACCAAGTTCTCTGGCTACCTGCTCATTAGTAATATTCATGGCTTCATCCAGAGTTTTCCCCTTGGCAATTTCGCTGACCAGACTGCTAACAGCAATGGCTGCGCCACAGCCGAAGGTTTGAAATTTAACATCAACAAGCCGATCGTCTTTTACTTTTATATAAAAAGTCATCATGTCACCACAAACCGGATTGCCGACCTCTCCAATTCCATCGGCATCCGGAATAGTTCCAACATTTCTTGGATTTAGAAAATGATCCATAACTTTATCAGTGTACATCTTTTTTCTCTTGGAGAAACTTAGTATAAAGAGGAGACATTTGCCTCAGCCGTTGAACAATAGGGGGAAAAGTTTCTAAAAAATAGTCCACTTCATCTTCATTAGTTTCATCCAGCAGGGTTAGAACCAGACTGCCTTGAGCAGTAGCGTGGTCGAGGCCGATGGCCAGGAGCACCGGGGAAACTTTAAGCGACCTGGAAGTACAGGCAGAGCCGCTGGCCACCTGCATACCCTTGAGGTCGAGGCTTAAAAGCATAGATTCCCCTTCGACAAATTTTACACAGAAACTGGCGTGATGGGGCAGTCGCTCGACTGGATGGCCAGTAAGGATGACTTCTTCTACCCGGCTCATTACCCCCTGAACTAATTTATCTCTAAGGGCTTTGAGATCCTTAGCTGAGGCTTCTAAATTCTTAGCCGCCAATTCAGCCGCCTTCCCCAGGCCAACAATAGCCGGAACATTTTCGGTTCCTGCTCGCCGGTTTCCTTCCTGATTGCCGCCCTCTATAAGAGGGACCAACTTCACCCCCTTTTTCAGATAAAGAGCGG